>NZ_VOYM01000001.1:0-267215 GCF_013420285.1 Acinetobacter sp. YH01019 | reverse complement strand
CGGGCACACAGCCAGATGCCCAGTCCATCATGTACCAGCACTTTCATGCGATGGCCACGTTTATTACAGAACAGGTAAGCACAATGCGGTTTAATGTAGCCAAAGGCTCTCACCACCTGAGCCATGACAGTATCCATCCCTGCTCGCATATCCAGAGGTTGGGTAGAAAGCCAGATTTCATCGATACGGATCATGTTGCCAGCACCTTGAGTAATTCTGCCAAGGCAGGTATTTCTGATACTTGCCATTTCAAGCCAATTTCTGCTTTTGAGTGGGGTAAAGTAATTTGAACTTTTAACATGTCAGTAGGAGTAGGATCTAATGGTGCAGAGCAAGATAAGGCAATAAATGCAGGTTTATTCGGTAGTGGTGAGCGATCACTCCCTGGCTTAGCATCAATTAAGCGAATCCATTTGGATAAAAGATTTGTATTCAATCCATGTTGCAAAGCGACTGAAGCAATTGAAACGTCCGGTGCTTTACAAGCCTGAACGATCTGCTGTTTAAATTCAGCACTGTATGTTCTTCGTTTTTTCGCAAGAGATGCGATGGATGTCTGATGATTTGTAGTCATAAATTTAAGTCCCCACTTGTTTCTAAGTGGGGACTAAATTAAGGCTTATAGGATGAATTCAGAAGGTGTGTTCAGCGGACGCTTACTATTAATCTCATGAAGTGAAAGCAATTGAAACTGAAATTGGGGGGATTACTGCTGCAAACGATAATAGGTATATTTGACATTTGGATTACGGTAAACCGCATAACCAGACTGACGATAATCTGACACCCAGCCATTGCCTGAATATGCTGCAATGTGCCCATAACGGCTGCTTTGATTACGGTCAATAATATAAATGTCGCCTTTCTTTGGACGATCAAAAGACAAGTTAATTTTCTGATAACCAATTTTTTGAAGTGTACTACCCCAATCTGCTGCAGCAACAGGATGCCCATTAAAACGAGCACCCGCAGACTCTAATGCCAAACGCACACTGCGTGCACATTTTTGCGTACTCGATTGGCGGGTAATGCCCTGTAAAAATCCTGTAAGACGATCGATATCGATACGCTGACCATTTTTAGAAATCACATTGGAGGATGATTTTTGTTCAGCTTTTGTGCTGTTCGGTCTTCCCGCATTTTTGCCAGACTGAGAACGAATTATGATGTTTGCTTGAACTGGAGCATGCACTTCACTCAAGTTTACGTTGTGATCATAAGCCATTCTAAAACCCACACTCCTGCCTTATTTTGAGGCACTTCAAATTTGATAACGGCAGTGATAGTAACCCCTAAAGAATGTTTTTTCATGTAAAAAATGTAAGATTTCTTAAACAAATAGCTTAAAAATGCGTTAATTGCTTACTAAGCCAACAAGGTCAAACATTAGTTAAATTCTTAATTTATAAATCTTATTTTCAATCTTAAAATTGTCATTACAAAAAATAAAACATGTTTAATTTTTAATCAAATCTACATAGCATTTGCAGTAATTCTTTGCTGATAAAATGCAAAATCCATCACAATGTTATTCTTTGTACAGCGTCATTAATGCCATCAAAAGTCGTCTTCCGCTCTCATTTAAATGATCAACTTTATAATGCACCATTAGAAAAAAACAGCCTGATCGAGCATCAATTTAAAGTCATCACTTTAGACTTATTTGAGAACGACCTATCAAAGATCTGTCATTTTTGCATGCTTGCGAGTTGTTTCATCAACATCAAAAACACGCTAATATGTGCCTCAAGAAATTCACCCACTATGAGAGAGACATGCGCCAATATTTAGACCTTTTACAACACATTCTCGACAACGGCGGCGATAAAGGCGACCGTACAGGTACGGGGACTCGTTCTGTATTTGGTCATCAAATGCGTTTTGATCTTTCTAAAGGTTTCCCTTTACTGACCACTAAAAAGGTTCATTTCCGCTCAATTGTGATTGAACTGTTGTGGTTTTTAAAAGGTGACACTAACGTTAAATACCTACAGGACAACAAAGTTTCAATCTGGGATGAATGGTCAACGGCGGAACAAACTGCACGTTTTGGTCGTCCTGAAGGCGAACTGGGTCCTGTCTATGGTCATCAATGGCGTAATTTTGGCGCAACCAAAAAAGTGGATGGTTTATACGAGCAAGATGGGTTTGACCAAATTAAATGGCTTGTGAATGAAATTAAAACCAATCCAAACTCACGCCGCTTAATTGTGTCGGGTTGGAATCCAAATGAAGCGGGCAATGTTGCCTTACCGCCATGCCATACATTGTTCCAATTCTTTGTACAAAATGGAAAACTGTCTTGTCAGCTTTACCAACGCAGTGCAGATGTATTTTTAGGCGTACCATTTAACATTGCAAGCTATGCGTTATTAACCCATATGATTGCACAAGTTTGTGGTCTAGGTGTCGGTGACTTCGTGTGGACAGGTGGCGATACCCATTTATATGCCAACCACTTCGAACAAGCGCAACTCCAATTAAGTCGTGACCCGTTAGAACTGTGCCAATTAAAATTAAATCCTGAAATTACAGATCTCTTTGATTTCAAATTTGAAGACATTGAAATTGTAGACTATGAATCACATCCTGCGATTAAGGCACCAGTTGCGGTTTAAAACATAATTTCAGAATGAAAAATGAAATCCCGCTTTGCGAAAAGCGGGATTTTGCATTTTAATAGAGACACTTTTTATGTGTGTTTGAGTTTAGGTATGTCATTCCAAAATTTAGAAGTGGTTCATGTGGTTGCAATGGATCAACAACACTGTATCGGCAAGGGTAATGACTTACCTTGGCACATCTCCGCTGACTTAAAACATTTTAAAGAAATCACCCAAGGTGGCGTTGTAGTGATGGGACGCAAGACTTTAGAGTCGATGGGACGTACCTTACCAAAACGTGTCAATTGGGTGATTACCCGTGATACATCTTGGTCTTTTGAGGGCACTAAAGTTGCTTACAGTATTGAAGATGCCTTAACTCAGGCCGTTGCTGATGTAGCCACATCTGACAAACCAACCAGTATTTTCATTATCGGTGGTGGTGAAATTTTTAAACAAACGTTGGATATTGCCGACCGTCTTGAACTGACGCATGTTGAATTGGATGTGCAAGGCGATGCACACTATCCAGAAATACCTTCAAACTTTAAAAAAGTCGCTTCAGAACAACATATTGACGACAAAACCAATATTGCTTTTGAGTTCGCAACTTACCGAAAATAAAGCAAAATCCCAAGAAAAAATAACTATGCAGCAGTATGACAAAAGCTACATTTTAAAAAGAATAGGCAGCAGTACCCTGCATGCTTTATTTAGTTTGTTTGTCATCTGCTCATCCATTTGGCTGTGCTTGGCCTTATGGATTCAACTACCTGCTGGCTGGCTCGGTAGTCGTATCATTATTGGTATTTGGATTGCCTTCGCATTAAGTATTCTTGGCATTTATATCACCCAACATTTCTTTAGTCGCCGTAAAGACGTTCTGATTTATATTATTGGCTTTGTTTGTAGCTTATTTTGGTATTTTGGCATGGCACCACGCCAAGACCGTGACTGGAATCCAGAAGTTGCTGAAATACTACATTATGAAAAGCAAGGCGACCTGATCACCTTACACAATGTACGAAACTTTGATTGGCACGCCGATGGCTCCTATAGTGCACGTTGGGAAACACGACAGTTTGATCTCAGTAAAATCAATGGGGTCAATATTGTGACTTCTTACTGGATGGGGCCTCAAATTGCCCACACTTTGGTGAGTTTTGATTTTAGTGACCGTAAACCACTGACCTTTTCGATTGAAATTCGTAAAGAAAAGAATGAAGAATTTTCAGCGATTGGCGGTTTCTTTCGCAAATATGAACTTAGCCTGATTGCATCGGATGAAAAAGATTTAATTTATACGCGGAGCAACACTCGTGGTGAACAAGTTTATTTCTTTCCCGTTGATATGCCTAAAGCTGAAATGCAGGCTTTATTTGTTGAATATTTACATAAAGCTGATGAGCTACAAAAGCAACCTAAATGGTATAACACCCTAACTTCGAACTGCACCACATTGGTTTTTGACATGGTGCAAGCCGTTTCAAAGCACGAATTACCAACCGATTATCGCTTATTTGCTTCAGGTTATTTACCTAATTATTTACATGACTTACAAGCGATCAATCCGCAATGGGATATGAAAACTTGGTACCAAAAAGCCCACGTCAATCCACGCGTATCTCAACTCAAGCATTTAAGTAGCCAAGAATATTCCGAAAAAATTCGGATGGGATTGCCACATAGTAATAGTGAAAATAACGTCAATCATTTTTAAATTTTAAAAATTGATACAATTTTTACTGGCTGTCATGCACATTATTTGTTTATATAGAACAAGTGCATTCTAAAGAGAATTTCCATGTTAAAACAATTATTTGTCATTGCAGCACTGTCTTCTTCTCTTGTTATTTCAGGCTGTGAAACTGTTCCGCCACAAGACAATGTCACCACCAATCTTAACCAACTCCAAAACCGCACATGGATTGCGACTTACATCGGCAATCAAGAAATCAAAACTGCACCAAGTGCCCACAATATTCCAAGCCTTCAATTTGATGCCGCAACAAAACGGGTATCAGGTGCGGATGGTTGTAATCGCATCATGGGTAGTTATAACGCAGGTAAAGATACTTTAACTTTCGGCCCACTTGCAGGTACACAAATGGCATGCCTCAATAATAATGGGCTAGATCGAAAGTACAATGAAGCACTTGCCAAAGTGACGCACTATCAAGTGTTTGGTAAAACACTCAAATTGTTAGATCGTTATGGTAACCCACTGATTCAATATGAAAGCGCAGTACAACCACGCTAAACTCATTTATAAAAAGCCTGCATTTGCAGGCTTTTTTATTACTGATCCGTCAATAAAAGTGCTTTTTTGACACAGAAATTTGCTTTAAATATACAGACGTATATTGCAGTAATTGGTTATAACCCCCATATAAAATTCAGAAATGAATAATAGGTATAGATATGCAACAGGCTGTTTTTGGTGGTGGCTGCTTTTGGTGTGTAGAGGCAGTCTTTCTACAACTCCTTGGTGTGGAAAAAGTCGTGAGTGGTTATGCCGGTGGTCTCACTGTTAACCCGACCTATGAGCAAATTTGCGAGGGCGACACACAACATGCAGAAGTAATTCAAATACATTTTGATGAGAGTAAGATTAGCTTTAGTCAATTGCTTGATGTTTTTTTTGCGACGCATGATCCGACGACACTGAACCGCCAAGGCAATGATGTTGGCACACAATATCGCTCAGTAATTTATTATCAAAATGAATTACAACAGCAAGAAGCACAACAACGTATAGATGAACTCAAGGCTGAAGGACTCAACATTGTGACTGAACTCAGTCCAATGCCAAGCTTCTATCCTGCCGAAGACTATCATCAGAACTTCTTCGCACGTAATCCGAATCAGGGTTACTGCAATTTCTCAATTCCACCCAAACTAATGAAGCTCCGTAGTAAATTCCAAGATTTACTCAAGTCAGAGTAATTATTTTATAAAAAAAAAGCGACCTTTTAAGGTCGCTTTTTTTTATTAGAAACTTAGTTATCACTGGCAAATGCAATATCGCTGAGTCCGGCTCCACTCGCACGAGACATCACTTGCGCTACAGTGTCATAACGTGATTCTTTATCTGCTTTTAGCACTAACGCAGGTTTACGCTCTTGTTGACCCGCTGCATTTAAGCGGCTTTCTAGGTCTTGAAGGCTGACGATATCGCCATTCCAAGCAATATCCCCTGCTGAGTTAATGCTGATCGTCACACTTTCAGGTGGCAGATCAATCACTTCCGCAGTCGTTTGTGGCAAGGTTAATGGAATTGATGGGTTAGCAACAGTTGCTGTCACCAAAAAGATGATCATCAATACCAACATAATATCGATGAGCGGAATGAGGTTCATCTCATTCATGCCAGCATCGTTGTCTTCACCCAATTGAAAAGCCATTAAGCTTGACCTCCAGCTAAACTTTGCTGAGTTGCTTTAACGTCATCTTTCTTTACAGCAGATTCTTGTTGCAACATGGTGTCAATTAATAGGCCATGTGCTTGATCTTGCAATTCATTTGAAAGTGTACGGTTAAAACGAACACAGATGTTATATGCCAATACAGCAGGAATTGCGACAGCTAGACCTAAGCCCGTCATGATCAGTGCTTCACCTACAGGTGTTGCCACTTGCGCTAAGCCCGCTTGACCACTTTTACCTACTGCAACAAGTGCATGGAAAATACCCCAAACTGTACCAAACAAACCTACGAATGGTGCAATTGAAGCAATCGTACCTAAGACTGAAACGCCCTTTTCTGCATTGGCTTTTTCAACTGAGATTTGACGTAACAATGCTTGTTCAGCTACAGCTTTGCGTTGCTCAAAACCAAGAGGAGTAAGTTTTGCTTTCAGTTTAGTTAGTGCATCTGCAAGGTGATCATACGCTACTTGCTTTAACTGACGAGTGCCCATAATGCGCAGGACAAAAACGGTCCAAGTCGCAATCGACATTGCGAGTAACACGAAATACAGTGTTTTGCTGACTGCATCTGCATGTTGCCAATAAACTGAAAAGTTCATATTCGAACTCCTAATGGGTTAGCCGGAATCTTATTTAAGTTTAAAGTTAAATGGTTGATCTACACGCGTCGGCGTAGCCACACCATTATCTATATATTTGGACAAACGTGCACGCTTCACGGCAGCCGTTACTTTACGGTTTACCGCAGCGCCACAAGTTGAGTTTTTCACTGTTGCAGATTCAATCTTACCTTCTGCACTCGCTGAAATTGCCACTTCAACAGAGCAAGATGCTTTCAACTCACCATCTTCAAATTGTACATTTGGCGATTTGATCCAACTTACCCCATTACCAATACTCACTGTCTTAGGCGTTGGTGGCGCAGGCGGTGCTGGAGGTGCAGGTGGTGGTGAAACAGGTGCAGGCGGTTTTGGTTCAACACGCACGACTTTAGTTTCAGACACTACAGTTGAAACAACCGGTGTTGGAGGAACATTTTTGACCGCTTCAACTGTTGGTTTTGGCGCATCTTTCTTTTTCACCTGTTCTACTTTTTCCACTTTTTTCGGTGGAGGTGGTAGCGGTTTATCTACAATTTTGACTTCTTTTGGCTTCGGTGGCTCTTTCTTCGGTTCTGGTTTTGGTTTCGGAGGTTCAGGTTTCTTCTCCTCCTTAATTTTCACAAAACGCACCTTAATCGGGTCTTTATCAACCGGTTTCAGTTCAGGTGTTTTCATGTTGCCAACAGCCCACAATACCCCCACATGCCCAACCACAACGGCAACGAGTGCAGTAATGATTTTCTTTTTCATTGGGTTTGAAGATTGCATCATTGGAGCGGGAGATTGACTCATTAAAATCAGTTACCTTGAAGAAGCGACTACAGTTCAATTTTTGAAAATGCAATCATGCTCATCGGTTAGCACAATTAAAGTACCGCAATAATAAATGAGAAGTGTTTTCATTTGCAACTATTAATTCGGTCGTTTTTATGACTTTTTTTAATCACAAATAAAAAAAGGCATACCTATTGTATGCCTTTTTTTTGTTCGATGTGTATCCGAATTATTGGAATACCACCGTTTTATTACCATCTACAATGATACGGTCTTCTAGGTGCCACTTTACTGCACGTGCGAGTACATTACGTTCGACGTCTTGACCTAATTCACGTAATTGCTCAACCGTAAAGTCATGACTCACACGCTCTACGTCTTGTTCAATAATCGGACCTTGGTCTAGGTCAGCAGTCACATAATGCGCTGTTGCACCAATCAGTTTCACACCTTTTTCATGCGCTTGCTTATATGGATTTGCACCAACAAATGCAGGTAAGAAAGAATGGTGAATGTTGATGACTTTCATTTCCCATTTTTGAACGAATTCTTCATCCAAAATCTGCATATAACGTGCAAGTACAAGTAAATCATTACCTTGCATCAACTGATCAATTTGCTCATACGCTTCACGTTTGTTTTCTTTGCTCACAGGAACAACTTCAAACGGAATACCAAAGTTTTCTACCGACTCACGTAATGTTTCGTGATTTGAAACAACTTTGGTAATTTCACATGCCAAACCGCCACGTGCATGACGCCAAAGTAGCTCTAGCAAAGCATGGTCAACTTTAGATACTAAAATACCGACTTTCTTAACATCACTCACCAAAGCCAAACGCCAATGCATGCTGTAACGCTCTGCCACGTTTGATGCGAAGGTTTGGGTTAAGTTTTCTTTACGGCTTTGTAAGTTATCTAGCTCAAACTCAACACGCATGAAGTAACGCCCGCCCTGAGCTTCAGTGGCATATTGATCAAGTGCAGTAATATTTGCACCTTGATGATACAAAAAGCTCGATACAGCTTGCACAATACCCGGTTTATCTTCACAAGTAATGAGTAAGCGTGCTGTGTTAGCGGTCGACATATTCATGTTGGTTTATATCACTAATCAGTTAAATTGAAAAAAGAGCCGAGTATTCTAACCCTTTTTAAAGCCAGACTAAATAGTCTTATTCAGCTTCCGATTTTTTTGCACTAGAAAGACTGGCAAATAAATCTGATGGCCCTAGGGTTTCTAGCAGACGCTCATAGGTTTCACGGCTTTCACCACGTAAATACGCACCTTCCAAAAACACCATTTGACGCAATGCCTGCCAGACCCACTTTTCTTCTAAAGTATTTGAGTCGGTAATATGGCCAGACATATAAAGGAAGTTGGTCCAGTTGGTCAGTACAATCCATAAATTGATGGTCAAAGCCTCAATTTCAGATTCAGTCATTTGCATTAAACCAGCATCAACGAAGGCACGATAAATTTTTTGACCTTGCTGCATGACTTGGCCTGCAAAACGTGGGTACATTTTGCGGAAGTCTTCGTTATTTTCCACCAAATGATAAACATCACGGTGTAGGAAACGATAAGCCCATAATTGACTACTTAACACCTGAAAGTAACGAATCTTGTCATTGGCATCCAATGCACGATCATCAGGTAAAGCTAACATTTCCAAGGTTTCTTGCTGATATTGCTCCATCAACTCCTTAATAATTTCACTTTTATTACGGAAGTGATAATACAAATTACCCGGGCTCATACCGAGTTCAGCTGCAATGTGATTGGTTGTGACTGAACGCTCTCCACGCTCATTAAACAACTGCAAACTCAGCTGCAAAATACGTTCTTTCGTTTTTAAAGTTTTGGTGTGAGACATCCTAAAACAACCATTTTTTCAATGTATTAGAACCCTAACACATAAAGTAACTTGACTATTTAGAGTATTTGCTCTAAAAATTTAATTAATCGCTAAATTTCGATATGGTCGTGCGACATGAACAGTCAGACAAAAACAACTTCAATGACACCACATTCTTTTGATAACCAACACTTAAATGACATGTTGGAACAGCAAAAACAGGCTTACTTACGTTACCCATTGCCAACGGCAAAAGAGCGTATTGACCGTTTGGCTCGGCTTAAGCGTATCTTAGTTAAGTATCAAGATCAATTTGCTGATGCAATTAATCAAGACTATGGTAATCGTTCTGTCGGTGAAACCAAGATTGGTGAGCTGCTCACCTGCCTTGAACACATCAAATATTATAGCAAGCATTTGACTGACTGGATGAAACCATCCAAACGTCATGTCGGCATTATTCATCAGCCAGCAAAAGCATGGGTACAATATCAACCACTTGGCGTGGTCGGTATCATTACTCCATGGAACTACCCACTGCTTTTGTCTATTGGGCCACTGATTTGTGCCTTGGCAGCGGGTAACCATGCCATGATTAAAATTTCAAGCTCATCTGCAGCATTTGGTGCCGTGCTTGAAAAAGCCTTAGCTGAAGCATTTCCACAAGAGCTGGTGGCTGTTGTAAATGGCGGCGGTAAAATTTCAGATGATTTTAGCCATTTGGCTTTCGACAAGATGATTTTTACGGGCTCAACTAACGTCGGTAAAACCGTGATGGCAGCAGCTGCAGAAAATCTCGTCCCTGTCATTTTAGAGCTTGGTGGTAAATCACCTGTACTGGTACATCCGTCTATTGATTTAGCAGATGTTGCCCAACGTCTTGCGGTTGGTAAATTATGGAATGCCGGTCAAACTTGTGTTGCACCTGACTACGTGTTCTTACCACGTGGTAAAACTGCTGACTTTTTAGATCACTACAAAGTTTGCGTTGAAGCGATGTATCCAAGTATTGCTCATAATCAGGACTATACTTCGATTATTAACGACAAGCAGTACAATCGCCTACAAGGCTATTTAGAAGATGCGCGTGATCAAGGTGCACAAATCATTAGTTTCAACCCGCAACAAGAAGATGTCGATGTTGTGCGCAAAATTGCACCAACTGTTTTGACGGGTGTCACACCAAATATGCAAATTATGCAACACGAAATCTTTGGTCCAATTCTTCCAATCATGGAATATGATCAAATAGATGAGGTTATTGCTTTTATTAATAGCCGTCCTCGTCCACTTGCATTATACTACTTCGACTTTGATCAGGCGCGTGCCGACTATGTCGCGCAACGTACCCATTCAGGACATTTCGGACAAAACACGGTATTGACTCATGTTGCTCAGGATGACCTACCATTTGGTGGGGTTGGTGCCTCGGGTATGGGTAAATATCATGGTCCAGAAGGTTTCTTCAGTTTGTCGCATGAACGCTCGGTAATGTCGAATCCAAAACTCTATAGTTTGAAATTCATTCTGCCACCGTTTAATAAGCCGATTCACAAACTGATTTCGAAGACACTTCTTCGATAAACGATCAAGGCATGAACGATCACACCAGTTGATGCTTCGTTTTGTGGAAAATCGCTTGTCTTTTAAGCGCATTTTTGGTATAAAACGCCCCTTGAATGAATTCAATGTTTTTTTTGACTGGCCATACAGATTTGCTGTTGGCTAAATCAATGGAGTTACACCATGTCTAAGGTTTGCCAAGTTACCGGCAAGCGTCCAGTCGTTGGTAACAACGTCTCACACGCCAACAACAAAACTAAACGCCGGTTCGAGCCGAACCTGCATCACCACCGTTTCTGGTTAGAAAGCGAAAAACGTTTTGTACGTCTTCGTCTAACTACAAAAGGTATGCGTATTATCGACAAATTGGGTATCGAAAAGGTTGTTGCTGACCTTCGTGCTCAAGGTCAAAAGATCTAAGGAGCTACGAACATGCGTGATAAAATTCGCCTAGTTTCTTCTGCTGGTACAGGTTATTTCTACACTACCACTAAGAACAAACGTACTATGCCGGAAAAAATGGAAATCAAAAAATTTGATCCAAAAATCCGTCAACACGTAATCTTCAAAGAAGCTAAAATCAAATAATTTTAGTTTTTTGAAAAAAACGGCCTTTCTGGGTCGTTTTTTTTTGCATTTTTTTTATTCGAATTGTTAAACTTTCAAGGTATTTTTTGGCATTTTTCGTGCTTGTAATTTTTACCCTTAACCTTGGCTTAAGGAGTTTTTAGTGCCTCATGATGTAGAACTCATAATATTACTCGCTGTAGGCTTTGGCTTTGCCCTCATTTTTGGCTATGTCGCCGCACGCCTACGACTTCCTCCCCTTATTGGCTACCTCATAGCCGGTATCATTATTAGCCCAAACACCCCGGGCGTCGTCGGTGACATTCACCTCGCCAATCAGCTTGCAGAACTTGGTGTTATGTTCCTGATGTTCGGCGTGGGTATGCATTTTTCACTGAATGACTTGATGCAGGTCCGACGGATTGCATTACCTGGTGCCATATTACAAATTACCGTTGCAACCCTTTTAGGTATGGGTATTTCAATGCTTTGGGGCTGGAGTATGGGGTCAGCATTGGTCTTCGGCTTAAGCCTGTCCTGTGCGAGTACTGTAGTTCTACTCAAAGCCCTAGGCGACCGTGGTTTACTCAACTCAGTAAACGGTAAAATTGCCGTAGGTTGGCTCTTGGTCGAAGACCTTGTAATGGTTCTCGTATTGGTTTTATTGCCAGCAACAGCCGTTCTGTTAGGTGGCCAACCACTAACTGAAGGCGGCTCAGATGAAAATATTTGGCTCACCCTAGGCATTACATTACTTAAAGTCGCAGGCTTTATTGCCTTCATGCTCATTATTGGCAAACGCCTCGTCCCAATGATTATGCAAGTCGTGGCGCGTTTAGGTTCTCGCGAATTATTCACGCTTACTGTTGTTGCGGCGGCTGTATCAATCGCATTTGGTGCTTACAAAGTTTTTGGCGTATCCATGGCGCTAGGCGCATTCTTCGCAGGTATGGTGGTAAAAGAGTCTGATTTCAGCCACCGCGCTGAAGAAGAAACCCTACCTTTGCGTGAAATTTTCTCCATCTTGTTTTTTGTTTCGGTGGGTATGCTCTTTGACCCACGAATCTTAGTTGAACAGCCCTTACACGTATTGGCAGTTGTTGCCATCATCATGATTGGTAAGACTATTGCTGCAATGGCGTTGGTATTGTTCTTCCGCTATCCAATCAATACTGCCCTAACCGTAGGCGCAAGTTTGGCGCAAATTGGGGAATTCTCTTTTATTCTAGCAACACTCGGTGTTTCGTTAAATTTACTGTCACTTGAAGGACAAAATTTAATTTTAGCCGGTGCATTAATTTCAATTACCCTAAACTCGTTTATATTTTCTGCTATTGAGCCTGTGCAAAAACTGATTCGTGAGCGCTCGAATTTGGCTCGTTTACTGGAACGTAGTGGTGACCCATTAGCGATGCTGCCAGATGAGGTTTCACAAGACTACCTACGCGATCAAGTGGTGTTGATTGGTCATGGTGAAGTCGGTCGTCGTATCACACGTGCACTCATGAATGAAGACATTAAAGTAGTCATAGCCGAAGAGAACCGTGAAATCGTTGAAAATCTGCGTGAAAAAGGTATTGCAGCTGTTTCAGGTGTAGCAACGGAACCTGGTGTATTGATCCAAGCTCATATCCAACATGCTCGCCTGTTGGTCATTTCACCGATGGATATTTTAGATATTCATAAAATTGTGGATATTGCGAAAACACTTAACCCTTCGATTCAAGTACTCGTTTGTGCAGAAAGTAAAGAAGAAGCCGAAGTGATTCGCCGTGAAAATATTGGTGAGGTGTACTACGCCAAAGAAGAAATGGCCAAAAATATGAGCAATCATATTTTGAACCAAATTCAAATTGCACACCATCAAACACCAACACATTAACATTCAATAATTTTGCATATTCGTGCATGAATGTTCGAAACATAAAAACCTGAGAAGGCGATACAGCATTGTGTCCCCTTCTTCATTTTTATCAACATTGAACAAAGATAAACTTCTTAAACAGATATAACGATTTGAATTTTAATAGTAGTTTTAATTTTATACAGGATAAAAATACGATAAGATGATGACTAAATAAGCTGCCTCAAGCAGTGTTATAGCATCTCTAAAACTGAACTTAAAAAATCAAATTGAGTAAATAAGATGTTCCTGATGTATTTAGGCTTTGCCATTATTTTTATCGGTGCCATTGGATTTTTAATTGCCGCATTTAGAACAAGTATTTTATGGGGAATAGGCTGTTTACTCTTTTATCCAATATCAATTGTATTTCTTATCCTGTATTGGTCTGATGCAAAAAATCCATTCTTCTTACAGCTGATCGGTATTTTTATCGTATTTTTAGGTTCAATGACGATTTCACCGACTTAAATCCATGACTTACTTAGGGTTAAATAAACAATAAAAAACGCACCGATGGGTGCGTTTCTTTATATACATTCAGCTCATATATTTAGGCTTTTCATCCACCACTTCAGCATGCCATTCATCAACTTGCTTTTCCAGCAAGCCATAAAGCGCGGCCTGAATCATTTGCTGGGCGATCACATTCATTTGCTCACCCAAAATCGAGCGTAATTCTTCATTAAACTGAATAGTTACCAAAGGTTCACTTTCAGAGCCTGCATTACGTAATGCCAGCTCACCACCTTCTAATTGGACCAATTCAAGAATCGCTTCCTGATTTCCAAATAACTCTTTCAATTGTTCTATCGACATACATCCTCCATGTACCACATGGTGACAAAGGCATGAGCGCTTTGCATTACCTAGATCATCTTATATCGGGTTGAATTTTATAAATTCAAGCGTCAATGGTCAGATTAAAACTCCACCATTTCATTACGAAAGCCATCAATCAGCTGTGTCAGATCACGATGCCATTCACGCAAAATTGCTGTATCTGGTAACCAAGCCTGTGGTGTTTGAGTCACTTTGATAATCAAATTAGATGAAGTCTCATCTTCTGGTTCAGGCGCTGTCGGCTCTGGTGCATACTGACAAAAACGATAGGCACGCTTTAATTCAGCAATAAAGCCCTGCTTAGCCAATTGCTGCATGACAGTAACTTCAGGTGAAACCTGTCCTTTATCTGCCATCAGGTTCTCAATGGACTTCAAGGTTGGTGCTAGATCATTTAAACGATAGTAACGAACCAGTTCTTGTAAGAAGGCTAAAACGGCGCCATGCAGATGAAATACAGCAGCCTCTCGATGTGCTTGTGCTTGTTGAACATGATCGGTCTGCTCTGCCTGTTGACACGATAAACGCGCAAAATAGAGTTTTTGATTGGTACGATCGGCATGAAAGCGAGCAACACGAGACATGAGGAAATATTCCTTAGTATTTAAAAAAATTTTGGCTTATATAACTTAAATGGCATATGCCATTTTCACAATCAAAATCATCAATTTTTACGCATAAAAAAAGGAGCGACTTGCTCCCTTTTTTTATTTTGCTTCAGGCTTATCTTCAGCAGCCTTAACGCGAATGCCCATACCTTTCACTTTTAAGGTATTCAGACCTTTGATCGCTTTGATCGCTTCACGGCCATTCGGCATATCTACAAAGCCAAAACCTTTAGACTTATTTGTGCCTGCATCCATAACAACTACAGCAGACTTTACAGTACCAAATGGTTTAAACAGTTCAACCAATTCAGCCTCAGTAATTGAACGCTCTAAGTTACGTACTAAAATATTCATTAAATTTTCCAAATAGACAGCATCATCAAAAAGCATGGTCTATTTTGCTTTTTAACTTGCGTGTAAATCACGACAAAGATCTATTTTAATCGAGATCGATGCCAAAATCTAAATTAATCGATTTTCTTTCGATTAACGCACTTTTTACCGTTTGTTGACGAGTTTTATAATGGGTTTCTAAGCTACATAAATTTCGGGTTAAATCATTTAAGAAATAACTTTCTACTTTCCGCCCTTGCTCATCTACAGTTTCACGTGCCCAATGATTTAAGTTTTGCTTGGTCAGAATCAATTCATTCTGCGCACGTGTGAGGGCCACGTATAACACACGACGCTCTTCTTCGACTTCATCAAAATTACCTTGCGCGCGCGCATGTGGATATTGCCCCGGCGTCACATTTGCCACATAGCAAACCTTTTGTTCTGTCCCTTTAGCAGAGTGAATGGTAATCAAAGTGACCACATCACTATCTGATTGCCGTTCAATTTCAGAAATAGACACAGGATCGAGCACATACTCTTCCAGAAATTCACTGAGCTGTGTATGCTTTGATGCCAGTTGCTTAACCAAATCAAAATCACCCTGACGGCGGTTCCAATCTTTTTTATAGTTTTCTGCCAATTGATCAGAAATCGCTTGAACAGCCAAGCTCACGCACTCTTTCACCTGATCTTTCAGTACTGACATTTGCTTCATCATCAAAATGGCTTGATCTGGGACTTTGCCAAATTTTTCTAGCTTTTCACTAATCGCCTGCATTTCGGGATCAAGTAATATTTGCTGTGACAGTTTGCTCGCACCGACATCACCCACGCCATTCCACAGCGTCAGAAAACGCATCCATGCAATATCATCTAATGGATTCGCCACCACACGCAGTACACTCAGTAAGTCTTTTACGTGCGCGGTTTCTAGTAGTTTCATACCACCAATAAAGCGATATGGCACATTTGCAGCGATACACGCCGCTTCAATATGTCGTGCAGCAAAACTAGAGCGCACTAAGACCATGTGATCTGACCATTTACTACCTTCAAGGTAGTGTCGCTCTTTAATATCAATGGCAATCCATTTGGCTTCATCAAATTCATTTGGGAAAATGTGCATTTTCGGCTTCACACCCTCCCCTCGATAAGCATCGAGTCTTTTGTCGTATTTGATTTCGCTTTCATCTAGCAACCAATTGGACAGGTCTAAAATTTCTTGGGTTGAACGATAATTTTTTTCGAGTTTGAAAATCTGTGCGTCGGGTACACGCTCTTTGAAATGATGAATATTTTCAAAATCTACACCACGAAAACCGTAAATGGACTGTGCATCATCGCCAACACAGAACAAACTGACACGTTCCTTTAATGGCTCAAGTAATGCCCATTGCAGTGGATTGGTATCCTGCATTTCATCGACCAACATGTGGCGACAAATCGAAGCCACATAATCCACCAAACCATCTGACTCAGCTAAGGCTTTCGCGACAATCGCCAAGATATCGTCATAATCTAAAAAACTACGCGCACGTTTACGGGCTTCGTATTCTTTCATGATATCCGCGATTTGATCTTTTAACGCAAAGTACTCAGGCATTTGCTTTTCCATGGCAATGCTGAGTTTCTGACGTGTATTCCGCGCAAAGGAATACAGATCACAAAGTTCTTTCGGCTTGGGCAAGTGATTGGGGTTTTTCTTATCATCACGACCACGAATCAGGCGGAACATCATGAGTTGATCATCACGATCAATAATCGAAAACTGTTCTAGACCAAAGGCTTTGGGAATGCGGCGTAATAGGTACATACAAAAGGTATGAAAAGTCGATGCTCTTAAACCTTTGGCCTGCTCACCAAGCGCAAGTTCAACACGCGCGACAATTTCACTGGCCGCACGGCGGGTAAAAGTCAAAATTTGAATTTGATTGGCAGGCATGCCTTGATCAATTAAATAGGCAGCACGCGCCACGATGGTTTTGGTTTTACCACAACCTGCTCCTGCCAAAACCAAGCTATGCTGTGCTTCTGTTGTTGCGGCTTGTTTTTGTTGAGGATTTAATTCATCAATCAGGTTGGCTAAACTCATATGTACTCATCATTTCATGGATAGGTATAGTTTAGCAGATTGAAAAAAAATACATGCTAATGTAGGATCAAAATTAAAACTAGAAAACGATAAGTTTATGAAAAATTTTAAGCTAATTAACCATTTCCTTCAGCCAGTTTTATTACTCATAATATTTACAAATCATCCATCTTATGCAAAAAAATTGACTCAAACTGAATTTGATCACTTGATAAGTAAAAATAATCAGAAAGGAATTCAACTCCATGATGATCTAGCTGTAGCTCTAATTTCTGGCAATCATAAGCTTATATCCGATAATTT
The DNA here is from genome assembly GCF_013420285.1 of Acinetobacter sp. YH01019. NCBI lineage: Bacteria > Pseudomonadati > Pseudomonadota > Gammaproteobacteria > Moraxellales > Moraxellaceae > Acinetobacter > Acinetobacter sp. YH01019. Next base: position 249,734 of record NZ_VOYM01000001.1, on the reverse strand, counting down.
ATGTGCAGCTTATAAAATGAGTAAAGCACAATATGAAATTGCTTCAGAGAATTCTGAATTATTAAAAGCGAAACGGGCAAAAGAAAATGCAATAGAAAATATAAAAAACATTGAAAATATAATTCCAAAAAATCAAAAACCAATGGAAAAATATTGCAAAGATTTTCAACAAAATTAATCATATTTTCTAACTATGATTATCTTAAAACTCACTAGATGCATGCATAAATTTTACCTTGATTTTTATTTCAAACATCTCATCACATTTCTACAGCAATGTTCCAAATTTAGTTCCGCATATTTTAATGCATCCTCCAGCTTACAATCTGGTGGATTAATCCCAACAATCTGTGTGAAACCTAAATCATAGAGTTCTGCTATTTCCTCACCCACTAGACCAGCAAAGGCGATCACGGGTTTATTAAACTTTTTTGCAACCTGCGCCACACCAAATGGTGTTTTACCGAACTTGGTTTGATAATCAATTTTCCCTTCACCAGTGAGCACATAATCTGCCTGTGCTATTTTTGCATGCAACTGAGTTTGTTCAATGACCAATTCCACACCTGATTGCATCGATGCACCTGCAAAAGCCATCAACCCAAAACCTAATCCACCTGCAGCACCTGCACCTGCTACATCACGTAAAGCACAACCCAGTGTCGCTTCAACGACATTGGCATAATGACTGAGTTTCTGATCTAACTGACGCACCATCTCCTGCGTTGCGCCTTTTTGCGGGCCAAAGATATAGGATGCACCATTTTCACCACAAAGTGGATTAATGACATCACTGGCAATGATGATGTCTGTATGCGCTAAACGTGAATCAAGCTGCGTCAAATCAAGCTTGTTAATTTGATCAAGACAACCACCACAAACTGCTATTTCCAAGCCATTTTCATCTAAAAATTGCGCCCCCAAGGCCTTTGCCATACCAGCACCGCCATCATTGGTCATACTCCCGCCCAAGCCAATGATAATTTTACTTACTCCGAAGTCTAGAGCAGCCTGGATCATTTCGCCCGTACCATAAGTGGACGTCAATAAAGGATTCCGCTGAGCAATATCCACAAGATGAATACCATTGGCTTTTGCCATTTCAATTACCGCAGTTTGCCCACCGTCAATCAAACCGAAATACGTCGTCACACGTTGATTGGGCAAAGGACCTGTAAGCGCTATCGCCACTTTTTCACCGTGGCAAGCACTGAGTAACGCATCTACAGTTCCCTCACCACCATCTGCCATTGGCACAGCGATGACATTTGCATCTGGTATGAGCTTTAAAATTGCACGCTGCATCGCGTCACAGGCTTGTTGAGCACTCATACTTTCTTTAAATGAATCGGGCGCAAGAACAAAAGTGGTCATCTAAATGCTCAAAATAAAACTTGTCCTCAACCATAACGGTTTTAAAATAGCAGGTATATCTAAAAACATCAGAAAGGCTCGAAATGTCACGAATCAATCTAGGTCAGTCTGCACCTGAGCTATATAAAAAAGTCGCAGAACTTGATGCACTGGCAATGCAAAAAATAAATGAAGCAGGCCTAAGTGAAGGACTAGCTCATTTACTCAAATTACGTGCATCCCAAATCAACGAATGTGCATTCTGTATTCGCATGCATGCGCAAGATGCACTTAAAACAGGTGAAAGCATTGAACGTATTAGCCTACTGAATGCATGGCGTGAAACAGCGTACTACGATGAAAAAGAACGTGCGGCTTTAAGCTTGATCGAAGCGATTACATTGATTGCCGAAGGCCAAGTTCCTGATGCAGTTTATGAAGATGCCTTGCCATTTTTAACGGATGATCAAATCAGTGCGATTGAATGGCTCGCAATTGTCATTAACACATGGAATCGTATCGCCATTAGTAGCCGCTATAGCGTGAAACCTTAACGGGTTGCACATTTCAAGTGAATAAAAAAAGAGTGCTGAGGCACTCTTTTTTATTTATAGGATCCGCAAGCAGTTTACTGCTCTGCCGAGCTTTTCGGTACTTCACGTCGAATATAAGAAGCCAAAGTAAGGTAGTTGACCCCTTGGAATAAAATATCAACCGCCAAGAATAATCCTAATACCCAAAATGGCGCATCAGGTGACATCAAAATAATAACACCTGTCACCAAAGTTAAAATGCCTGAAAAGAGTGTCCAACCCCAACCTTGAAAGGCACGGAATAACAGCGCATTAAAAATACGAATCACACCAGCGATGATTAATATAATGGCCAATATATTGGTGAGGACAATCGCTGTTTTAACCGGTGTACTAAAAGCATAATAGCCTGCAATGAGGTACAACACCCCAAACAAAGCCCAAAACCAACGATAACCACCTTCAAATATTTTAAATGCAGCTATGAAATGGATAATCCCACCAAGCATCATTAATGCACCGAAAATATAAATCACGGTGAGTGTCGCAAATGGCAAAGCTGCCAAAAGTACAATACCGAAAACCACCAACAAAGCTCCTAAACCGAGATACCACTTACGGTTTTCATGGAGCTGACTGCGAACTAAATCGTTGCCTACTGTTCTCATATTTATTCTCAAGTTGATTGTTATTCATTTGATTATGCAGACAAATGATGAAGAGAAATGTAAGAAAAGTGCAAATCTTATCCACATAAACACCCTCATCTGTGGATAAAATCGACGTTATCCACATTATTTTAGCCATCCCACCTCGAGCGCCGTTGCTTCATTAATAACGGTTTGCTTCAAAGAATCAGGCATCTTACTTTGTATTTTGGATGTCGGAATATGCCCTGCCATTAACTCTGCTTGTGCCTGAGGAAATAGGGGTTGTTGATTGGGTGCAGCATAACCAAGCGGAAAAATTGGTTGACCTGTCGCCAAATCATATTTATCCGTCGCACCGAAGGCATGCAGTAATTCATGCACCAATACAATTTTATTTTGCTCCGACTGCTTCGCTGAAGCAAACAAATTCACCGAGCCGATGCGACCATTTTCCAAAGCAGTTGAGTGCTTTAATTCTCTGGTTGATTTCGGATCGTAATAATTTAAAAACAATGTGACACTGGGTGCGCCATCGCCACTTTCATGCTGTTTCCACGCATAATAGCGAAACTTTAGACTCCATAAAATGACATCAAACATTCCAGCATGATCTGGAACTTTAGGCGCTAATGAGTAAATTTCACGGCCTAACTTGAAATAAAAATAGGTAGGTTTCCCACGGTATTGTTGTGCAGCTTGTTGCAAAAATTGTTGTGCTGAAAGTAGATCGCTTTCTTTTAAATTTCTAATATAGGTTTGGGTACTTTCCAATCCATCTGCATTGATCGGATGTAAAAGCACAAAGACTGGTTTGCTCCAATCTTGATTTTTATCACGATAGGCATTCACTGCTACAATCAATAAGATGATGAGTAAGCACAATACTCGAATTTTTTTCCACATAATTTAATTACTTTGTTTTTTGATTTTTCTTAAATACATTTGGCTAAATTCTATTTTTGTCTCAAATAAATTAAGCGTTTTGATTAAACCTGAAAGCTTAGCACGTCCATAGTTACGTGAATCAAAATCAGGTTTTACTGCACTAATATACTGCCCAACCATGCTCAAATTCGCCCAGCCATTTTCATCTGCATTATCTTTCACTGCTTTATAAATTAAATTTAAAGTCGCTCTATCAATAGTATCAGCAACTGTATTTTCTTTAGTTTGTGCAGATATTTTAGACTCAATATTGTTGACATCTTTCTTCATTGCAACAGATAGTAATTCATCCTCATCTATGCTTTTTACATCAATATCACTTGTTAAATTTTCGACATAGATAAATTTGTCACAGGCTTTTTTAAATGCTTCTGGTGTTGTCTTTTTCCCAAAACCATAAACACTCAAACCATTCTCACGAATTCGAGATGCCAAAGGCGTAAAATCACTATCACTGGATACAATACAGAAACCATCTAAAGCTCCTGCATATAACAAATCCATCGCATCAATAATCAAAATCATATCGGTTGCGTCTTTACCTTTGGTATAGGCAAATTGCTGTACGGGTGTGATCGCATGCGGAAGTAAAACATCACGCCAATTTTTTAGCGTTTCGCTGCTCCAATCCCCATAAACTCGTTTAACACTGGCAATTCCATATTTTGCAACCTCTTCTAATACGGAAGGAATAGCATTTATTGAAGAGTTATCCGCATCTATGAGTACAGCAAACTTTTTTGTTTGAATTTCCACTATTTCCCCAATCATTTTTATCATTTAAATTTTGATTAATTCTGACATAAAAAATGCCGACCGAAGTCAGCATTTTATTGATTTTAAAGCTTAAGCCTCAACCCACTTACCATCTTGGTACACCAAAGACCATTTGGTTTGTTTGCCTTCCGCATTTTCAGAACCAATATATTGCGCTTGATTCTTACGGCTAAACTTCACCAAGGTTGGGTTGCCTTCAGGGTCGACATCTGGCGCTTGTAAAATAAATTGATATTTCGGATCAAGCTGCTCAGCTACACTACGGAGTTCCGACACTTTCGGCGCACGTGTTTCACGTACTTTCGGGAACTTACTTGCCGCTAAGAATAAGCCTGCAGCACCATCACGAAGTACAAAGAAGTCATCATGTTTGGTTGAACGTAGATGTTCCATTTTGATTGGGTCGACACGTGGAGGCGCTGGTTGGCCACTTTTCAATACTTTGCGGGTGTTATCACAGCTATTGCAGGCAAAGTAAGGACCAAAACGGCCCGTTTTGAGCTGCATTTCGCCATCACACTTATCACATGGAATGGTTGGGCCATCGTAGCCTTTAATTTTGAACTCACCTTCTTCGAGTTCAAAACCAACACAATCTGGGTTATTACCACAGACATGTAACTTACGACCACCATCAATCACATAGCTATCCATGGCTGTTTCACAGATTGGACAACGCTTTTTCGACATCAAGTCAGCCGTTTCCGCAGCATCATCATCAGACAGTGCTGCTAAAGATTCGACAGGTGTTAAGTTCAATGTGCCCTTACAACGCTCTTTAGGAGGTAAGTTATAACCCGAACAACCTAAGAATACGCCTGTTGTACCTGTACGAATCTGCATTGGACGGTCACATTCTTTACAGTGTACTGCATCTACTTCTACAGGCTGATTACGGCGCATGCCATTTTCACCTTGTGCTGTAGTCAAACGTGTTTTGAAATCCCCATAGAAACTATTGAGCAGCTCTTTCCAATTACGATCACCATCCGCGACTTTATCCAACTGACCTTCTAAATCGGCGGTAAAGGCATAGTTCATCAAGTTATTGAAGTTTTCATCGAGACGGTCTGTCACGATTTCACCCATTTTCTCGGCAAACAAACGACGGTTATCAAGTTTTACATAACCACGGTCTTGAATGGTTGAGATAATCGCTGCATAGGTCGATGGACGACCGATGCCTTTTTTCTCAAGTTCTTTAACCAATGACGCTTCGGTAAAGCGTGCAGGTGGTTTTGTGAAATGTTGCGATGGATCTAATTTTTCAAGTTTCAGTACTTCACCCACTTTCACCGCAGGCAAGAGTACATCATCATCCGATTTATTTTGACCACGAACTTTGGTGAAACCATCGAATACCAAGGTACGACCTTTGGCTTTGAGTTCTACACCATTGGCATCTACTAAAATGGTCGATGATAAATATTCCGCTGGTGTCATCTGACATGCCACAAACTGACGCCAAATCAAGTCATACAAGCGCTGTGCATCACGTTCAGCACCTGCCAATTGGTCGCCTTTTAGCGCCACATTTGACGGACGAATCGCTTCATGGGCTTCTTGGGCACCCGCTTTGTTGCCATAACGGTTTGGCTTCGCCGGCAGATATTTTTGACCAAATTCAGACTCAATATGACCACGTACCATATTGACTGCATCATCACTCAAGAAAGTTGAGTCTGTACGCATATAGGTAATGAAACCCGCTTCATACAAGCGCTGTGCCAACATCATGGTTTTCTTCACAGAAAAACCAAGACGGGTACTTGCAGCCTGTTGTAAAGTCGACGTGATGTAAGGCGCACTCGGATTAACCTTAGTTGGCTTATCTTCACGAGTCGTTACCGTATAATCAGCATCTTTAATCAGATTTAGAAGCGCATCTGTTTCAGCTTTATTGTGTAATTTTAAAGTCTTGCCGTTTTGCTTCACCGCTTCAAGACGAATATCATCTTTCTTAGCTTTGGTATCTGCAAAAACTTGCCAAAATTCTTCAGGAATGAAAGCACGAATTTCACGTTCACGCTCAACTACCAGCTTCACCGCAACGGACTGTACACGACCAGCTGAAAGACCACGGGCAATTTTTTCCCACAACAATGGTGAGATCATAAAGCCCACAATACGGTCTAAGAAGCGACGTGCTTGCTGTGCATTGACTTTATCTGTATCGAGGCGAGAAGGATGTTTAAAGGCTTCTTGGATCGCATTTTTAGTGATTTCGTTGAACACCACACGTTGATAACGTGAGTCATCCCCGCCAATCACTTCTTTTAAATGCCATGCAATCGCTTCCCCTTCTCTATCCATATCCGTTGCGAGATAGACTTCATCGACTTGCGATGCCAATTTTTTCAGTTCTGCAACTACATGTTCTTTGCCTGGAAGCACTTCGTATTGAGCTTTCCAGTCGTTTTCAGGGTCGACGCCCATACGGTTGACCAAAGCTTTTTGTGCTTTTTTTGCTTTTTCAGCTTCAGTCAATTTGGTACGCGTCGCTGGTTTTTTCTCTGCTGTTTTTGCAGAGCCACCAGTTGGTAAATCACGGACATGACCCACCGAAGATTTTACGATGTAGTCAGAACCCAAATATTTATTGATTGTTTTCGCTTTAGCAGGCGATTCCACAATCACTAACGCACGCTTTTTCCCAGCATCGGAAGATTTTGCTGTGGTACTTTTAGATGTAGACCGAGGAGCGTTCGCCATAGTTAACCATCATTCCTGTTTAATAGGTATTTTAAAATTTAAAGTTCAGCCAATGAATGTAGAAATGCTTTCATATCATCAAGCTGGGTAGCTCTTAAGTCAGATTCTTCGTTCCAATAGAGTCCTACACAGTTTGCCTGCATATCAATAGCATAAATGCCCTTTAATGTAATGGGTAAGTCTTTAAACTTATCATCACCATAGACAAGTTCAAGTTTGTCATCCACCACCAAAGCTCGCATTAAAGGCAAGCGCGCATCTGGAATAAGCACACTATAATATGCCACCATACTGGCACGATTTTCCGATGCCTTTGGAATCTTGGTCCAATCAGGAGCAGCCACTAGACGCGGATGTAAACTCATTTTTCGAGCTTTTTCACGCATGATGCCTAAAGCTTTTTCTCTTGGATTTACTCGTAGCCCAAAAATTGACCCAAGTACAAAGACTACAATAAAAACGGTAACCCAGATTCCAGTATTTTCCATAGCACAACCTTTATATTCCTTTATTAGAGTTGCATAAGCACAATATAAAACGCAAGTTCACTCGATAAAATTAATTCAGGAACATCTCGTGGCTATAAAGCACTTCATGTCCATTCCAATAGATATATCCCTTTTCGATCAATTCTTTAAGTAATAATCGGACATCGGATTGTGGGAACATTTGCTCTAATAAATCACGTAATGCGTAGATATCTTTTGGTTTATCTGATTTTAATTCGTGCAATTTACGAATGACTTCCATCTGCACTGGATCGATTTTGTTAAAGTTTTTAAATAAGCCTTGCTGTGCTGCTTGAATAACTGATGCAGTATCTTCGTTATAAAGTTCGTGACTCTCTAACTGTGCAGAAAATTGTTCTAAATTAGCTATTGGAGCTGTTTGCTTCGGTTCAACCGACGCACTTAAATCCAGTTGTACCCATTGCTTCAGTACTTTTTTACGAATGGAGATTTGCTCATCAAAGCATTTCACAATTTTTAAATTGATCAACATCCCCAATAGATGTTGGGCTTTTTCAGCTGAAATCTGCAAAATGTTGATTAATGAATTTTTTAATTTTTCCAAACTGTTGGGTTTGCCATTCAGTTTATCCAGGCCATCGCAGTACTGTTTAACCAACAATAAATCTGGCTTGTTACGAATCGCTTCGATGTCTGGAATTTTATATTTAACTTTGCCGACATTTTCTACCGGTTGAATTTGAATGAGGCTTGCACTGAGATCAGAGCCATGTAGCAATTGCATTAATAAATCAATTTCTGGCATACCTGAAATCACTTCAATATGTGTTTCAGGCTCAATCAATGCCATCAATTGTCCCACAATCACCGCATATTCAAATTCTTTTTCTGGCGTTTCAGGGATATCAAGTATCACCACCTGACCACTTCCAATCCAGCCTGCAATTTCGGTTAAATCTTCAAGGGCATACTCAAATTTGCCACTACAACTAAATAGATAGAGCGTGCTGTAATGCTCAACAATATTGCGTAATAGGTTTGCCGTTGGTGGGCTATTTTCCAAATCCAGCAGGACAACTTTTTGAGTCATGAGAGTGAATTATCAGTTCTGATCAGCAGATGCGGTGCATTAGACCTGTCAGCGTGCAAAAGGTCAAATAATTTTACAGAACTTATGACAGAACAGACTGAATCTGCCGATAGAATGGAGTTGCACGTAGCGACCACATTTTAATAATGTGGCGGACGATTGGTCATTGGATCAAATGCAGCAATGCCTTCAGATAAATCTGCAGACTCTATACGTTGATAAATCAACTGCATTTGCGCCTTTAAATCTGTAATTTCAGCACTTTGACGGGCAACTTGGTCATTTAGTTGCTCAACTAAATCATCTAAAAATGCAATTCGCACTTGCAAATCTTCAATGGGTGCGGACAATGGCGCTTGATTATCAGTATTTTGTTGTTTAGACACTTCAAGTCCTCATTTGAGATTTTTCAGGAAATATTATGGCCTATATTACTTTAAGGGATGTCCAACTTGCGTTTGGTGGACCTGCCCTACTCGACGGCGCGAATTTTAGTTTAGAACGCGGCGAACGGGTGTGTTTAATTGGCCGTAATGGTGAGGGTAAGTCTACTTTACTTAAACTGATTGAGGGAAGTTTATTACCCGATGGTGGTGAAGTTTCTCTACAAAACGGCATTACCATTTCAATGTTGGCCCAAGATGTACCGATGGATTCGGGTAAGGTTGCTGATATTGTTGCCGATGGTGCTGGTGAAGCTGCAAGCGTCTTACGTGCGTATCATGAAGCAAGTGATGCATGCGTATTAGGCGACATGGAAGCATGCGAACGTATGGGTAACCTACAGCACAAGATGGATATGCTCGATGGTTGGGCACTTGAAACTAAAGTAAATTCAATTTTGAGCAAAATGGGCTTAGACCCAGAAGCAGATTTGGCAGATTTATCGGGTGGTCGTAAACGTCGTGTATTGCTTGCACGTGCACTACTGACTCAACCTGATGTGCTTTTACTCGACGAACCAACTAACCATTTGGATGTTGAAAGTATCGAATGGTTAGAAAAATTCTTGCTGGATCAAAACAATTTAACCTTATTGTTTATTTCGCATGACCGTTCATTTGTCGACAATATTGCAACTCGTATTGTGGAACTCGATCGTGGCGTATTGCGCAGTTATGAAGGCAACTATTCACGCTACCTTGAACTGAAAGCTCAGCAAATGGAAGCTGAAGAAAAGCAAAATGCTTTATTTGATAAAAAGTTAGCAGAAGAAGAAGTTTGGATTCGCCAAGGGATTAAAGCTCGCCGTACCCGTAATGAAGGCCGTGTCCGTGCATTAAAAGCCCTACGCGAAGAATCTCGTGCACGTCGCTCACAACAAGGTAAAGTGAGCATGTCAACGCAAGAAGCTAACCGTTCAGGCAAAGTGGTCTTCGAGATTGAAAATCTACGGGTGAAATTTGGCAACAATGATCCAATCATTAAAGATTTCTCTGCATTGGTACTTCGTGGTGACCGAATTGGTTTGGTCGGCGATAACGGTGTTGGTAAGACCACACTGATCAAAGCCATTTTAGGTGAACAAGAACATGACGGCTTGGTTAAAACAGGTACACAACTTGAAGTCGCTTACTTTGACCAATTACGTAATGCACTCGATTTAGAAAAATCAGTTAAGGATAACGTGTCTGAAGGTTCAGACCATGTCGATGTGAATGGTAGCCGTCGTCATATTTATAGCTACTTACAAGATTTCTTATTCTCTCCTGAACGTGCACGCACACCTGTAAAAGCATTATCGGGTGGTGAACGTAACCGTATTTTGCTGGCTAAATTATTGCTCAAACCATCAAACCTGATTGTGATGGACGAACCAACCAATGACTTGGATATGGTGACGTTGGAACTACTTGAGGAAATGTTAGGGGGTTATAAAGGCACATTATTATTGATCTCGCATGACCGTGCCTTTATGGACAACGTCGTGACTTCAACTTGGGTCTTCGATGGTAAAGGCAACATTGATGAATACATCGGTGGTTATCAAGACTATCTAGAACAGCGTCCAGACCAAACTGCAGTCGATCAAAAAAGTGATGTGAAAAAAGCCTTAGCCAAAGCTGAAGCGGCAGCTGCTGCGGCTGTACCGAAAAAGGTCAAACTGAGCTATAAAGATCAACGTGCACTTGACCAATTACCAACCGAAATTGCGGCATTGGAAAAAGAGCAAGCAGAACTTACTGATAAGTTGGCAGATGGTTCATGGTTTGTGACCGATGCTGATGCTGCTACCAAAGCCTCACAACGTCTTGCGGCTATTGATGACGAAATGCTTGAAAAAATGGAACGCTTAGAAGAACTTGAAAATATGAGTAATGGTTAATTATTTAGTTACTGTCTTATTCTCTTAATGCATTTAAGAAGCCGTATTTCGATACGGCTTTTTTTAAATCTCAGACTTAAAAAACTGAAAACAAAAACGTTTGGAATATTCTTAACCCTACACCTTCAATTCGATTTGGGCTTTGAGTCAAAGCTTGCTATGGTTTGCTCATATCAAATAAGGACTTGTGTATGCAAATTTCAGAGCAGATTGTATTAGTGACCGGTGGCGCTCGTGGACTCGGCTTAGCCATTAGTCAGGCATTAATTGCCGAAGGCGCTCAAGTCGTAGTGAACTATTTTTCAAGTCAAACCGCAGCTCAGCAATTGGCTCTAGATTTTCCACAGCAAGTTTTTGCTTATCAAGCCGATGTCACTGATAAATCACAAGTTGAGCAATTATTCACTGCTGCCAAAGCACATTTCGGTGCGTCAATAACGTCAGTCGTGAATAATGCGCTGATTGATTTTCAATTTAATGGCGATGCCCGCCCGAAAATTGCGGAATTAACAGCACAAAACTTACAACAACAATTCAATGGTGCTGTGGTTGCGGCACTTAATACGACTCAAGCAGCCTTAGAGGATATGCAAAATGCCCACTTTGGACGTATTGTGAATATTGGGACTAACCTCGTGCAAAATCCTGTCGTACCTTACCATGACTATACTGCGGCAAAGGCTGCTCTATTGGCTTTCACACGTACAGCAGCACATGAACTTGGTGAGTATGGCATTAATGTCAATATGTTGTCAGGCGGTCTGTTACAAAGTACGGATGCCAGTAAAGCTACGCCTGATGCTGTATTTGATTTGATTGCAGCTTCAACACCACTACGAACAGTCACGACACCAGACGAGTTTGCTGCAGCGATTATGATATTTTTATCACCTTATTCACGAGCAGTGACAGGACAAAACCTCATTGTCGATGGTGGTTTAGTTAAAGGTTAAAAATGTAAATGCCATGAAGCTGAACTTTCTCTTTCAATTCAGCTTCATGTTAAACTGATTCCTATTTTTTAGCATTTTCATTTTGCCCTATGAGTCAAAAGCCTGAATATCAACCTGGTCAGTTTCAATGGTCATTCTTACTCCCACAGTATTGGGGAATTTGGATTGGCATTGTCTTCCTGATGATTTTGGCAATACTCCCTTGGGCAATTCAACATCGTCTTGGGCATTTTTTAGGTTCTGTTGCTTTTAACAATTTGAAATCACGCCGTAAAACCACCATCCGCAATTTGGAAGTCTGCTTTCCTGAATGGACGCCCGAACAACTCCAAACCAATGCTCGCCAAGTGTTCATTGACCAAATGATCGGAATCTTTGAAACCTTAAATGCATGGTATAGCCCACAGTGGTTTAAAGGCCGTGTCCAAATTGAAGGTCTAGAGCATCTCCAAAATGCGCAAGCTGAGGGCAAAGGTGTCTTGCTACTCGGTACGCATTCAACTTTGCTTGATGCAGGGGGGTATTTATGTGCGCAGTACTTCGACCCAGACGTGGTGTATCGCCCGCAGAATAATCCACTTTTGGACATGTTGATTGTACGCTGCCGAGCAACGATCTATGCCAACCAAATTGACCATGATGATATGCGTGGTCTAATTCGAAATCTTAAAAATGGACATGCCATTTGGTATAGTCCCGACCAAGATTTTGGTTTAAAACAAGGTGTTATGGCTCCTTTTTTTGGTACGCCTGCTGCTACAGTGACGGCACATCGCCGTCTCATGAAAATCTCGAAAGCCGCTGCAATTCCACTGTATTTTTACCGTGAAGGTGATATTTCAAATCCACGCTATCGTGTCCTGATCTCACCTGCTTTAGAGCATTTCCCAAGTGAAGATGAAGTTGCCGATGCGACTCGGGTCAATCAAATTATTGAAAGCCAACTCCGTATTGCTCCGACTCAATATATGTGGTTCCACCGCCGTTTTAAAACTCGCCCACAAGGCTTCGATAAAATTTACTGAGTTCAACTCACCAAATAATTAAAAGAGAAAGACTATGAAAGTGATGCAACTCTTACCTGAACTCAATAGCGGTGGTGTTGAACGTGGGACTCTAGAAATCGCTCGTGCCCTTGTAGCTGCAGGACATGAATCATTGGTCGTATCCAATGGTGGGCGTATGGTTTCGCAGCTTGAAGCAGAAGGTTCTACACACTTAACCTTAGCCGTGCATAAAAAAGCATTATCGAGTTTATGGCAAATTCGCCCGCTACGAAAACTGATCTTGCAACATCAGCCAGATATTGTTCACGTACGGTCTCGTGTACCTGCATGGCTTACTCATTTTGCCCTAAAAGGAATTGCAAAAGATAAACGTCCACATCTTATTTCTACAGTACATGGTTTTTATTCGATTAATCGCTACAGCCAAATTATGACCCAAGCTGAAAAAGTCATCGCTGTATCGGATAGCGTGGTTCAATATATTACGGATCATTATAAAAACTGCCCGCCTGAAGATATTGTTCGAATTTATCGGGGAATTGACCCTGCTGCCTTTCCACATGGCTATCAACCATCAGCACAATGGTTCAACCAAACGCTTAAAGACTTTCCGGAACTAGAAAATAAGCAACTGATTTGCTTGCCAGGCCGTATTACACGTTTAAAAGGTCATGAAACCTTAATTGATTTGATCGAAAAGTTACAAACACAATATCCAAACCTTCATGCCATTGTGGTCGGTGGTGCAGATCCTAAAAAAGAAGCTTATTTGAAAGAGATGCATTCAACCATCCAATCAAAAGGATTGAGTGAGCGCATTACGTTTGTGGGACATCGTTCGGATATCCGTGAATGGTTAGCTTTCAGTGATTTAGTATTGTCATTGTCTAGTCAAGCTGAAACTTTCGGTCGAACTGCGCTTGAAGCACTATCTGTGGGAACACCAGTCATTGGCTGGAACCGAGGTGGTGTCGCTGAAATATTATCGAATGTTTATCCGCAAGGTTTAGTGCCGGTTGATGATGAAACCGCTTTGCTCGAAGCTCTAAAGTTACATTTAGACCTACCTCAACAAGTGGAACCAATCACAATGTTTAGCTTAAAAGATATGTGTGATCAGACGCTGGCTTTATATGAGCAAGTGAATCAATAATCTTATAGCGTTCATCCTGAGCTTTAATTTGAAATAAGACATCTATTATTTTCTGATATTTAAGATGTCTTATTTTTTATCAAGCACTATTACCCCTTCCATACACGATATCGTGCCATGAACCACAGCGTCAGTGGCAACAACAGCACATTGATTATATGTTGCAGACTTTGCCCAATCCGCCAATAACCTTTATCTAAAATATCATGCCGTGCATTGAATAGCTCAACACCAACAGCTAAAAGAATAACGGCCCAAATCGCATAATTCGACTTCAATTGCCGCTGATGACAAAATGCCACAACAAAGAAAATGATCAATCCCAAATAGATTGCTAAAGCATCGCTTGATAAATGTGTGATTCTCTGTAACTGTTGGTGCCATTCAGACAACATATATCCCCCCCTTCTTACATCATTTTTTTGAGTTTGATCTTGTTATTTATTGTGGTCACTGTATTCATAAATCGATCAAAAGAAAAGCAAAATCATGTATCTTAAATGAAGCAAACCCGAGTTCTGCATCCTGCAAAACTCGGGTCTATGAGGTTGTGCTTTCACAAGTATTTTTTGTTGTTTTTTCTTGGCTTTCCTTTCCTGCATCCTATCCGTGATGCGTTCCAACGGCTTAGTCTTCCATAGCGGGATTATCCATTCCCAGTTCCGTCTGCCGATGAATAAAGATTAAGTCAATATGTTTAACCTGACCATTCGTCAGAAGCCGAAACTTTTGTAAGCCATATCGTACACTTTTTTCTTAAAAGCCAAGACCTTTATGGCACTTTGGTTCCATCCTTATAGTCACTCGCGATTTCATCCGTCACAATCTTTTCTTCTCTTTCCGCTTTTTCTATCCCATCTTGAATCGCTTCTTGCGCCTCTTGTTCATCCTCATCAGTCTGCTCAAGCTCTTGTTGAGTTTGCTCAAAAATTCGACCTGTTTGCAACACCACATAAACTGGAAAATGATCCGATCCCATATGTGGTAGACGCTCCATATGCACCAATGCAAAATCAGTACTGTGAAAAACATGATCGAGTGACCAGCGGAGTAATGGATAATCAGCATGAAAAGTATTTACAAAATGACGCCCAACACGTGGATCGAGCAAACCGCTAATACGCTGAAATAAGCGTGTCGTCCTCGACCAAGCCACATCATTTAAATCACCCATCACAATACAACTTTCATCAATATCTTTGATTTGATCGCCAACAATCAGTAATTCCGCATCGCGCAACGTTGAATCTTTGGCTTCAGTCGGACTTGGCGGTTTAGGATGCAAGCAATACAGCTGAACTTGATTACCAGAAGGCAGCGTTACCCGAGTATGTATCGATGGAATTTCATCGCTTAGGATAAATTTAACTTCTGTCTCGGTCAGCTCTAACTTACTGTATAAATGCATGCCATAGAGATTATCTAAGGGCACTGGAACACGGTAAGGATAATCGGCTTCAATGACTGCAAGTTCATTTTGCCAAGTTTGGTCCGTTTCCAGCGTCAACACTAAATCAGGCTGGTGCTTTTTTATTAACTCAATCAATAAATGATATTTGGTATTGGTGGTGAGGACATTTGAAACAATCATGGAAATTTGTTTGCTTTCATCTAACTGTACTTGACTGACTTGCTTAACTTGTTTCTTCCACAACATGGTGTAGGGTAAAACCATCTTCAGCTGGTAAGCCATTGCAGCAATTAGAGCAACGAAAATAATTTCTCGCGGTGTGTCCCACTCTGCTTTCCATACAATCAATAAAATGAAGGCAATTGCTCCCAAGGCTAGAATTTGGAGGCGTGGAAAATCTGCGCCGCGGAACCACCACTCATCACGTGGAATCAACGACCAGAATGTCAACCATATGACCACCACTGACAAAATTTCTACCCAAATCATAGCGCCTCCTTTTATATTCTTTATTTTTTATTGATTCATAAATTTATATCAATTTTCCATGTAACATAAAGTAGATATATTGGACAATATTATTCGTGTTTTGCTTATGTAGCACTTGCAGTTATGCACTTGTTTGGTACACTCGAATCCCTTTTTATTTTTTAACGCACCGAGGCACAATGACATGAAAGTAGGTCTGGTCGGTTGGCGCGGGATGGTTGGTTCCGTCCTTATGCAACGTATGGTTGAAGAGAATGATTTTGCTCACATCGAGCCATTCTATTTCTCTACCAGTAATGCAGGTGGTGAAGCCCCTGCATTTGGTGGTAAAACTGCCCCAGCACTTATGGATGCGACAGACATTAATAGTCTGAAGCAAATGGATGTCATTATTACCTGCCAAGGTGGCGATTACACGACAGAAGTGTTTCCAAAGCTAAAAGCTGAAGCTTGGGATGGCTATTGGATTGATGCTGCGTCTACACTTCGTATGGATGATGAAGCAATCATCGTACTTGACCCTGTAAACATGCATGTCATCAAAGACGGTTTAGTAAAAGGCACTAAAACTTTCGTTGGTGGTAACTGTACAGTTTCGTTGATGTTGATGGGCTTAGGCGGTTTATTCCAAAATAATTTAGTGGAATGGGCAACATCGATGACCTATCAAGCAGCTTCGGGTGCAGGCGCGCAAAATATGCGTGAACTCATCTCAGGCATGGGTTACTTGTATAACAATACAAAAGACTTACTTGATGATCCACGCTCACCTATTTTAGACATCGATTCTAAAATTGCTGAATTACAACGTGGCGAAGGCTTCCCTTCAGCAAACTTTGGTGTGCCTTTAGCAGGCTCGCTCATTCCATACATCGACAAACAGCTTGAAAGCGGTCAGTCGAAAGAAGAATGGAAAGGTCAAGTTGAAACCAACAAGATCTTAGGCAATCAACAAATTGTTCCAATTGACGGCCATTGTGTTCGTATTGGTGCAATGCGTTGCCACTCTCAAGCCTTAACGTTGAAATTGAAAAAAGACGTGCCGCTTGATGAAATTGAAGACATGTTACGTAATGCGAACCAATGGGCAAAAGTTGTTCCAAACACTCGCGAAGCATCTATGACAGATTTAACACCTGTTGCAGTCACTGGCACATTATCTGTACCAGTAGGTCGTTTACGTAAGCTCAACATGGGTAAAGAATACCTTGGTGCGTTTACTGTAGGTGACCAATTACTTTGGGGTGCTGCTGAACCACTTCGTCGCATGTTACGTATTTTAGTGGAATATAAAAATGCTTAAGCATTTTTAAGCCATTGAATAAGAAGCCGATCACAATTGATCGGCTTTTTTATGTAACTATCGTGTAAGTATTTTACAATTCTCTGACAAGTCGCTAATCTATAATTTTCGCCATGCGACATAAATGCTCGAGCTAAAGATTAAGATGACCGTATATAACAAATTAAAGATCGCCATTTTAGCCGTTATTGCATCTCAGAATATTCATGCGATTTCTATTGATCCTGTTCAAGTTCAATCAGCACCTGGGGAGTTGCTGTACGCTGAGATTCATTTCCGCCACTCAGACACTTCTGTGCCACTAAACGCCAGTTTAGCCAGTGCGGAGGACTTGCTCAGCATGGGTACAGGTCATCAACCGCCTGGGCATTTGAACTTTTTCACGCGTCGTGATGGCGCAGGTAATGGTGTGATTACCATCACTTCTTCACGCCCAGTCACTGATGCTGAACTCAATTTTATTGTCAATATTAAAGAAGGTAATGCATCACGCTTACAAAGTATTAAAACCCCATTAAAACGTAGCCCAACCAATAATGCATCTGCTCAAACCCGAGCAAATGAGCGTCCACTGGCCCCTGTGATTATTGTGAATGAAAAAGATATCGCATTAAATCTACCGACCAGTACGCTCTATACAGCAAAACCTGTCATCGCTGCTGAGCAACCGTTGCTGCTCAGCAAAAAAGCACCGCCAAGCCTGATACAAGCTCCTATCACAACACCCGTTGCGATTGAGTCACCAGTACATGTGCAAAATTATGCGATCCCAACACCCAATGCGCCGCATATTCCAGCGCCAACAGCATTAAAAGATTCATCAACGACTCTATCTAGCCAAAATAGCGCTACCGCAAAAATAGTGCCACCTGCACCTGCAAACGAGTCAGCCAGCATTTCACAAGACCCTCTAGCCAAAAAATATGCGGATGAAATAGCACAAAAGCGTGCAACAAAACCCATCGAAAATGCGCCTGTAAAAGCTCAAGCCGCGACACCAACTGCTCAACCCGTTAATACAGGGTCAGCTGCCACACAATATGTCGTGCGAAGCAATGAAAGTTTATGGGGCATTGCATCACGTATTGCCGCTGAGCAAAATCGTCCTGTGGGCGAAGTCATGAAGCAAATTAAAGCCTCAAATGAACATGCGTTTATTCAAGGTGATGTCAATCGTCTGCGTCGTGGCGCTGCACTCAATATTGCTAGTGGAAAATCTCAAAAAGAGCAGACGAAAGTGTCTGCAGCGGAACTGGCAAAAACACCATCTAGCCAGTCAGGCAAAGCAAAATATCGCTTAAACCAAGCAGAAATGAGCTTAGTGGCTGAGAAATCACAAGATTTAGCTCCAGCTTCTGCAAACAATTCATCAGAAAAAAACAAAACTTCGAAAGAGTTGTCATTAAAAGTTATGACATCACGGGAAAAAACCGTTAAATTACAGAGAAACGTAACTCAATTAGAATTGGCACTAAATCAAAAGGATCATAGAATTCAACTATTAAATGCGCGTCTTGCACAACTGCAACAACAGTTGAAAGCACAACAAGCAGATAAAAGAAGCCAATAGCTAATACGTTACAAATGATGATTTTATAGGGATGAGTGCAACCTTTATCACTCTATCTCCAAGGGGTTAAAACATGCTGATTTATGTGATTCCATTAGTGATCTTAGTGATCGTTTTGGTAATATTGAACAAACGCCAAAAAGACCAAGAATCAGATAAAGCGACAAAGCCAGTAAAGGCAAAGAAAACTGGCACTTCAGCAAAAGCTGCCCCAAAGAAAACCCATGCTGTCGATAATACTGTTATCGAAAAGAAAAAAATGACAGAGCTTACTGCTGATACACGCAGTAAGATTGAAAAGCTGATTGCTGAGCGTAATTTCTTTTCAGCAGAAGCACAAATCAACCAATCTCTCAAAAAAGACAATTCGCAGCATGAATTGTATTTATATCTTTTAGACATTCATATTTTACAAAAAGATGAATTTGCGATCAGTCAGTTACTCAGTCACATCCGTTCATTAGAATTAGATGACATTCTTGAACAAGCTGATGTTAAAAAAGCTGAATACGAAGGCAATAAAGAGCAAAATGACAACAGTACTAATTTTGTATCACCTGTAGTTGAAGATACGACGCAGTCTACTAGCTCAAAAAATACGGCTGACTTTGATGCATTGATGGAGACGACAACAGCTCCTGCAGCAGAAAGTAAGGTTGAAGAAATTAAGCCACTTGATTTCAATTTCAGTTCAGCTCCAAAAGTTCAATCTGAAGTGGTTGAGAAACCGACTCAGGTAGAAGATATTAAGCCTTTAGAGTTTGAATCATTCACCACTCAAGACAAGCCAGTTATTACTGAGACAGCACCATTAGTAACACCAACAGAAACTGCAGTTGATGAAAACAAACCGCTTGATTTCAGTATGGACTTTGCACCATCAACTTCGTCAACAACTCAGCCTGTTGAAGCACTTAAAGCAACTGAAGATAAAATTGAACCACTTGATTTCTCTTTCACCACCGATGTCCCAAAAACTGAAGAAGCTAAAGTTGAAGAACCGACATTAAGTTTTGATTTAACGGGTTTTGACACAGCAAAGCAGGAAGAACAGCCTGAAACAGCATTAGACTTCAAACTTGATACTATTCCATCAGTTGAAGATAAGCCTGCAATAGCACCTTCTACAGGCCTAAGTTTTGATATTAGTGGTGTAAGTGCACCAGTTGTTGCATCCACAACTGATCATAATGATCCGCTGGTACAATCATTCCCTGAGTTGCTTGAAGTCAATGAAGCACAACTCAATATTGAACTTGCAGAGCAATATGTGAAATTAGGTGCTTACCAAGCTGCTCGTGATGTATTGGCAGAGAAAGAAGCTGAGTTTTCAACTGAACAACGCCAACAGGCAGAACAGTTACTGAATCAGATCGCATCTTAAGCAAAAGCCATTTAAAATAAAGCAGTCTTCCATGACTGCTTTTTTTATGATGAAAAAAATAGCTCTAATTTATATGGGTGGTACTTTTGGCTGTGTGGGTGAGCCGCTCAGCCCGATGCCTGCTGATGACTTTATTCCAAAACTCAAACATGTCCTACCCTTACATCTTGATATTGAATGTTTTGTCGCATCCGTTATACGGGATAGTAGTGCTTGCACTGCACTTGATTGGCTTACTCTCATCCATCAAATACAGCAACTTCAGTTACAACAATTCCAACATTTTGTCGTCATTCATGGTACTGACACTTTAAGTTACGCAAGTGCTGTATTGGCCCATTTTATAGGTCAATCTGCACATGTGGTCCTCACAGGCAGTCAGTATCCACTCTTTACTGTTTCAGGCGATAATACCCGCGAATTTACCGATGCAATTGATAATCTAAATTTTGCATTGGAATCTGTTCATACATCATCTGTGGGTGTGTATTTAGCATTTCACCATCATTTATATCATGCGCGATCAGCCTTAAAGGTACACACAACTGAACTGAAGGCCTTTGATGGCATAGATGCATCATTGCCAATTTCTTCAACTGATGCAGCTGTGATCATCAACGAACATATGCTAGAAAAGGCCGAAGCATTTAACTGTGTCAGCTATATGTGGCAACCCATTGCTCCTGCATTGCAAGTCGCAAATTTAAAAGCATTTTTACAACAACCGCCCGACGCCTTAATTTTGCAAGGTTTTGGTACAGGCAATATTTCAATTAATGCTGAACTTTTAGACTTATTCAAATCACTACAAAACAAAGGTTGCGCCATTCTACTCAGTACACAAGTGATTTTTGGCAGAATTGATCAACGCTATGCAATAAGCGAATGGGTACAACAAAGTGGGCTCTTGGTGAGTAATTGCTATGGGCATGCAGATCTTTATGCCAAATGCTTAAAAATGTATTTACAATACGACAGCGCAGCAGAATGGTCAGCGCATTGGAATGACTAAGGTAATTTGAGGTAACTATGCAACGTTTTGCAATTGGGATTGAGTTTTGTGGCATGCAGTATAAAGGCTGGCAAACTCAGCAACCGGGTGTACCAAGCGTGCAAGAAACCATTGAAACTGTCTTAAGTAAAGTTGCCAATGAACCGATTATGCTGCATGGCGCGGGTCGTACCGATGCAGGCGTACATGCCACCAATATGGTTGCGCATTTTGATACGAATGCGATTCGTCCTATTCGTGGCTGGCTCATGGGCAGTAATAGCCAACTGCCGAAAGACATCTCAATCCAATGGATTAAAGAGATGGATCACGAATTTCATGCGCGCTTCAAAGCGCAAGCACGACGTTATCGCTATGTGGTCTATAACAATCCCCAGCGCCCTGCCTTATTGCATAAACAAGTGACGCATGTATATGCCCAACTTGATGTTGCCAAAATGCAGCAAGCAGCAACAAAGTTTGAAGGCACACATAATTTTGAAAGCTTTCGTGCCGCTGCCTGTCAATCCAATCAGCCAGTCCGCCATGTACGTCACTGCCGCCTCATTCAACATGGCTGCTATTTAGTGCTTGATATTCAAGCTGATGGATTTTTACACCATATGGTTCGCAACATTATGGGCTGCCTCCTTGAAGTCGGTCAGGGCATGTATGAGATTGACCATATTGACGCGATTTTTGCCGCAGAAGACCGTAAAGCAGCAGGCGTGACTGCACCACCAGATGGTTTATATTTCATTCACGCAGACTATCCTGCACAGTTTGAATTACCTAAAGTTCCACTAGGGCCACATTGGTTAAATATGCCTGAGTAAAAAATCCCTCCCAGCCTCCCTTTTATAAAGGGAGGAGCAATCCTTCATTTTAAACTTGGGTTTATAAAGCTCCCATTTGACAATAAGAGGCACTCCCCTCCTTTATTAAAGGAGGGATTGGAGGGAGGATTTTATCGAAGAATAACCTTAACGCTGCTTACGCTTACGATATTCCACAGGCGTTTCATTGGTCCAGCGTTTAAACGCGCGATAGAACGTACTCGGCTCAGAAAAGCCGGTTAAATAGACAATGCGTTCAACACTTTCATTGGTATTCGCCAACAGTTTTTTCGCTAAACGACAGCGATAATCTGACAAGATTTGCTGGAAGCTGGTATTTGCTTCAGACAACTGAGTACGTAAGCGACGTGGTGTAATATTCAACTGCGCAGCGACTGTTTCTAGCGTTGTTTCCCCACTTTCAAGAGTTGAACCAATAGCACGTCGAACTTCACCCACCAAGTCATAGCGCGCCAATTCCTGCAATTTTTCAATCGCCAATTGTTCATGTAATTGTAATAGCTCAGGTTCTGCCTGCCACAACTGATATTCCAAAATGGCGGGATCAAAATACAGACGCGTTTCTTTCTGCCCTAGACTAACTGGGCATTCATAAATACGGAAATATTCATCATCCGATGCACCCTGACTAAAATTAAAGTCAATATAAATCGGTTGAAAACGCCCTTCTGTAATGAACTTAAAAAAACGTAAAACGCCAGATAAAGCGCATTCAGAAAAATGGCGATTGACAATGTTTTCTGCCCATGGCTGTTCACCATTGGTCAAATAACAACGGTCATCTTCAATGACTAATTTGGCATGAAAAGCATCGCTAATTAGACGTTGATAAGCCAAAGCACGCTTAAGCCCTTCACCAAAATTTTCAGATGAAATAAACAGGTGCTCAATCACTTGTCCGCGATATAAAGGCAAATGTTCACCGAGATGCAATCCGATGTCAGGATCCTTACTGACTTCTTCTGCAGCCACCCAAAAGGCAAATTGCGCGTTGAGCGGGGTACGGTCATTGGTTTCGACCTGATTTAAAGCGACACCCGCTTTTGTTAAAATTTCTTCTGTTGGTAATCCTGCACGACGAATCGCTTGATACCCCAAACGCAGTACAACAGATGCATCAGTTAGCTGACCCACTCCAGAACCTTCCTTGTATGTACTTCATTTATACCTAAAAAGATTGAATTTAGATTAACTGCGATTGACCAAACTGACAACAGTTAGCTGATCTTTTTTGTAGAAAATATTTAACTGATTTGTTCGCTTATTTAACTGACAGTCGATCACTGCAAAACCTGTAATGGCTTGTATTTCGCAAAAGAATTGACTATAATTTGCGCCTTTCCAATTTATTCTTTTAGGTAGGCTATGGCCAATAAAGAGGAACTCATCGAGTTCGAAGGCGTTGTCACCGAGACGCTTCCTAATACTATGTTCCGTGTACGTTTAGAAAACGGTCATGAAGTGATTGCTCACATCTCTGGTAAAATGCGTAAACATTACATCCGTATTTTGACTGGCGATAGTGTTAAAGTAGAAATGACTCCTTATGATTTATCTAAGGGTCGTATCACTTATCGTGCACGCTAAGTTTTAGCGAAAGCAAAAAAGCCACTGAAAATAGTGGCTTTTTTAATGTCTGCACAATCAATTCTAAAAGATCAAAACTTTAAAATTTGACTATTTATTCAGCTTAATTCCACTCATCCTATGGAATTACACGTGGTAACAATTACTTTAATTTCATCCAGATGCAATAACACAAACAATAATGAAGAACTTTATCATGTAAAAATATTTTGCATTTATATAGCACTGCCGCTGACAACTTGTGCAACAATGAAGCAAGAAAAATTAGATCAATCCCTACAACAATATATTGGACAGTCTGTCATACAAGTACAACAGCAACTCAATTTAACCCAAATGGGTTATCGTCAGGCAGCAGCAACCGTGCAAACTAAAAATACACTCACTTATACCATCTTGCATAATATGTATGGTTTTATCATATGCATGTTCCTATTGATACGCCCAATATCGGCACAAGCGTGACAATGGGAGCTGCCATACCTCCCCCCATCTAAAAGCAATCTCAGCGTTGAAATGAAATGCCAAATTCAATTTAAATTAGAAAATAATGTCGTACAGTCTGTACATTACATTGGAAAGGCATGTTGATTTCTTGCAATATGCTTTGATATGAGTGTGGTCTAATAGCGTTGCCATGTATCAAATTCATACACTTATTACGCTCACAACGGATTAAACTAAGAATTATTGTTGTTTCGTGAGGCTGTATTCCATGAAATTAAGCATGATTTTTCCTTTAGGTTTTTGGCATCTTCACTTTGGTTCCGTAGCTATCTGCAGCGCCATTCTGTTGTCAGCTTGTGCAGCGACATCAACAGTGCCAAGTTACGAGCGACATCGCTATTTAGAGTCATTTATTGGAAAGTCCAGTGAGACGATCCGTACTCAACTCAATTTAAGCCAATTAGGCTATCAAAATATCAGCCCCGCCGAATTACATCCAGATCGTTTGAGTTACCGAGTAGCACGACCTGTTAGTATTCCCCTCCCCATGGCGGACAATCCTGCTATGGGCATAGGCAGTGGTGCAGCTGTACCTATTCCGAGTGGCACGCATAGTTATGATGTCGAGCTAAGTTGCTTAATTGAATTCAAACTGAAAAATAATATTGCGACCGATGTGCAATTCACTGGGCGAACTTGCTAATTTAGTAGTAACTCTGCATATATTGCTATCCGGCATTTTTTCCAAAACATAAAAAACGCAGCGTTAAGCTGCGTTTTTTCAATTCAATGAAAACTTAGTTCAATGCTGTTACTACAGCTTGACCCATTTCCACTGTACCGACTTTCGTACTGCCTTCAGACATAATGTCACCTGTACGTAAGCCTTGATCCAAAACATTACCTACAGCATCTTCAATCGCTTTAGCGGCAGCTTCTTCACGGAATGTGTAACGAAGCATCATCGCAACAGAAAGAATTGTCGCTAATGGGTTAGCAATGTTTTGACCTGCGATGTCAGGCGCAGAACCATGACATGGCTCATACATACCTTTACCATTTTCATCCAAAGATGCTGATGGCAACATACCAATTGAGCCCGTTAACATCGCCGCTTCGTCCGATAAAATATCACCGAATAAGTTACCAGTTACGATCACATCAAACTGTTTCGGTGCGCGTACCAATTGCATTGCAGCATTGTCTACATACATATGAGACAAGTTGATTTCTGGGTATTGTTCTTCTTTCAATGCAGTAACGGTTTGTTTCCAAAGCTCAGTCACTTCAAGCACGTTGGCTTTATCTACCGAACATACTTTACCGCCACGTAAGTTAGCCATTTCAAAAGCAACTTTGGCAATACGTTTAATTTCAGACTCAGCATAAACGTCGGTGTTGAAACCTTGTTTTTCACCGTTTTCAAGCTCACGAATACCACGTGGTTGACCGAAGTAAATACCACCAGTCAATTCACGTACGATAAGAATATCCAAACCTGACACGATTTCAGGTTTCAAACTTGAAGCATCTGCCAATTGTGGATAAAGAATCGCTGGACGTAAATTCGCGAATAAATTTAATTCTGAGCGAATTTTTAACAAACCACGTTCTGGACGGATTGAACGTTCAATACTATCCCACTTCGGACCACCGACTGCACCTAACAAAATAGCATCAGCTTTTTTTGCTTGCGCTGCTGTTACGTCAGGGTATGGTGAACCATGTGCATCAATTGCTGCGCCACCTAATAAACCTTGTTCCCAAGTCAAACCTAAGTTGAATTTTTCATTCACACGTGTAAGCACTTGTTCAGCCGCTTTCACGATTTCAGGACCAATACCATCACCTGGTAAAATCAAAATATGTTTTGACATGAGTGTTTCCATTTATACGCTGGCTTTATTACCAGTCAGATTTAAAGTTTTTTTTCTACGAACTCACCAAGTCCTGTTAAGACATTGTATGGGCGGCAGAAACGTCGAATGGTCTTTTTTTCCTGAATCAAATCAACACATAAAGGATCTGGCGCAGATACAGCCAATAAACTGCCTTTTTGCTTTGAACGATCACGGAACATTTTAAAACTATACTGCTGCTTGGCTCTAAAATTATGAATCACATGCAGAGATTCGGCTTTATCGGTTGAAATTGGATAAAAGCGAATCACCACTTCATGCTGTCCCGGTGGCACAGAAAGATATAATGCATTCGGATCTGATAACGAATGGCCATTTAAACGGACAATGCCCGCTTTAATTGCAGCACGTTGAACGTGGTGATTACTCGAATCAACCACCATTAATTTATCAAAACGCTCAAACTCACACGTCGCTCGACCTACGCAACGAATGACTGCATTATTTTTCGTGCTTTCAGTTTCTTTCACATTTTTAATGCGTGCTGTGTCAATGGTTTGACATGCACCCAGTGATGCTAGCACCACGCCTGTAACAATCAGCTGACCGAAGAACTTTCGCATTATTCGAACCCAACCTGTTCAATTCTGACTAACGTATAAATTTTGTTATGTCTGATATTAACAAGAGTTGGACATAGATACTACAGCGAAGTTCTTGGTCCATACTTAGGCTTTAATCTCAGCAAAAACCCAAGGTCGTGATTGCTTGGTTTTTTCTTCATAAGCTCGAATATCATCTGCAGCTTGCAAAGTTAGACCAATATCATCCAAACCATTTAATAAACAGTGTTTGCGAAATGGATCAACTTCAAATTTGAATGCTTCGCCTGTCGGGGTACGAACTTCTTGTGCTTCTAGATCAATGATTAATTGATAGCCTTCAGTCGCAAAACATTCTTTAAAAAGTTGATCTACAATCTCTTCAGACAAAATCACGGGCAACATGCCATTTTTAAAGCTGTTGTTATAGAAAATGTCTGCATAGCTTGGCGCAATCACAGTACGGAAACCGTATTCTTCCAAAGCCCACGGCGCATGTTCACGGCTAGAACCACAACCAAAGTTGGCACGTGAAATCAAGATTGATGCACCTTGATAACGAGCTTGGTTTAATGCGAAATCTGGGTTTAATGGACGTTTTGAGTTATCTAAGCCCAAATAACCTTCATCTAAATAACGCAATTCATCAAATAAGTTTTCACCAAAACCAGTGCGTTTGATTGATTTCAAGAACTGTTTTGGAATGATTAAATCAGTATCGACATTGGCACGGTCTAAAGGTGCAACGATACCTTGTTCAACGGTATATTTTTTCATGCTGTTTGCTCCTAGCTGCCAATATTAGAAAGAACGTACATCAACAAAGTGACCTGCAATTGCGGCTGCTGCTGCCATTGCTGGGCTTACTAAGTGAGTGCGACCGCCATTGCCTTGACGACCTTCAAAGTTACGGTTCGAGGTTGATGCACAGTGCTCACCCGGTTGTAATTTGTCAGCGTTCATCGCTAAGCACATTGAACAACCTGGCTCACGCCATTCAAAACCAGCTTCTATCAAAATTTTGTCTAAGCCTTCAGCTTCAGCTTGCGCTTTCACCAAACCTGAACCTGGAACAACCATCGCTTGTTTAATACTTGATGCAACTTTTTTGCCTTTTGCAATTTCTGCTGCTGCACGAATATCTTCAATACGCGAGTTGGTGCAAGAACCAATAAACACACGGTCTAATTGAATATCTGCTAACGCCTGACCTGCGGTTAAACCCATGTAATTATACGCACGTGTCCAGTCATTACGCTGAACATCATCCTTTGCTTGTTCTAAGGTTGGCACAGCTTGAGTCACAGGAATCACCATCTCAGGAGACGTTCCCCAAGACACTTGTGGCTCAATTTCTTCACCTTGCAATACCACAACGGTATCAAAGTGTGCATCTTCATCAGAATGCAAGGTATTCCAGTATGCAACTGCTTGATCCCACTGCTCACCTTTCGGTGCATAAGGACGATTTTTCACATATTCAATGGTTTTTTCATCGACAGCGACCATACCCACACGAGCACCGCCTTCGATTGCCATATTACATACGGTCATACGGCCTTCAATCGACATATCACTGAACACTTGACCACCAAATTCAATCGCGTGACCTGTACCACCTGCGGTACCAATTTTTCCAATAATCGCTAAAACCACGTCTTTAGATGTTACGCCTTGACCTAATTTTCCATCAACGCGAACCAACATGTTTTTCATTTTCTTTTGAACTAAGCATTGAGTTGCCAATACATGTTCAACTTCAGATGTACCAATACCATGTGCCAAGCAACCAAATGCACCATGTGTCGCAGTATGCGAGTCACCACATACCACGGTCATACCAGGCAAAGTTAAACCTTGCTCAGGCCCGACCACATGTGCAATCCCTTGACGCACGTCATTAATGTCAAATTGCGCAACATTAAAAGTTTTGCAGTTATCATCTAAAGTTTGTACTTGAATACGAGAAGTATCATCTTCAATACCAGCAATACCTTCAGAACGTTCTTTTTTAGAAGTAGGTACGTTATGGTCAGGTGTTGCAACGTTTGCACTTAAACGCCATGGTTTTCGTCCCGCAAGCTGTAGACCTTCAAATGCTTGTGGTGAAGTTACTTCATGCAATAAATGACGGTCGATATATAATAATGATGAGCCATCATCTCGTTGTTTTACTAAATGGTCATCCCACAATTTGTCATACAATGTTTTTGCTTTTTGGGTTTCGCCTGCCATGTCGATTTGCTCCACTGGACTGGGTAAATTCTTTCGTTAAATCGATTATAACGAGCTATTAACATAAATCTAATTTATCATTTTTATTAGTTTAAAAACTTATAGGAATGATAAAAAGTCAGTGATTTCACTGCTTTTTTAAATCTAATTATCTAGCTGAAAACAGCGCCAATTCTGGCTTAACGCCTAGTTTCTCTTCGACATTTCGCCTGCATTTTTATAAGCATAATCATTCTGCAAAGGCATAATTAAAAAATTCAATGATGATAAATTGAAATTTCTCTTTTACAATGCAAATAAGAATCATTATTATTAAATCAAGCCAAAATGAATTGATTAAACAAGGAGCATTCTCATGGCACACATTAACAAATTCGTCGAAAACAATCAGCGCATGTTTAAGAAAACATTGAGCTATTACATCATGCACATTACGGTTGCGATGCTTGTTGGTTATTTTGTCACTGGCAGCTGGGCAATGGCTATTACTTTAAGTTTACTTGAACCGACTGTTCAAGCATTTGCCTTCTTCTTCCACGAAAAAGCTTGGGAAAAGAAAGATAAAATTGATCAGGAAAATATTCCCGCTTAATTTCCTTTCGCTGTTCCTTGTTCAAAACCACCTTCGGGTGGTTTTTTTATTCTGCATCACGTTTATAGAGCAGGATTGTCACAACTGTAAATCCGATGAGACTACAATTTATCTTGCTGTGTTTCATGCGCATGCACTAACTGCTCAATTGCAATAAGTAACTGTGTTTTCGCTGCATTACATTCAGCTGCGGCTTGATTTTCATCATCTTCATCGTCTGCAAGTTCATATACGGCACAGCGCTTTTCAACCGTACCTTCAAAAATGTCCAGTAGATTTTTTATATGTTTAAGATCCATATCTTTATCCCTCAAGGAAAATATCAACAAGTTCTGCACATTTTCCAGTTTTATGTCTAATGTTCAGTATCATCCAATGTGATTCGCGCCAAGACTTCAAACAGTTGATTCAAGTCGAAAACAGCCTTTCTATTATTCTTAAAATTGCCATTTAAATTTTTCTATAAATTAGCACTGAAATTCGCCTAAGTTACGAGTTGTCTTTGACTTCATTGAGTACATTCAAACCATGCCTCAATGCCTGTACTCACACTATTATGCACATTGTCATCAATGCATAAATCAGAGACTTTGTAACAACGAATGAAGAAAAAAATACATATCTAAAAAATAACTTTAATGAAAGAAAATTTGCTCATTCAGCGCATTTTTTCAAATCTTAGCTGAGTCTCGCTGTAACCAGATGTTAGTCACGACATGAATGATTAAAAGCGCCTCATTCGCCCTTTTATGCAAAGAATTTATTTAAAGTGATTAGAAAACGATAACTTAAATAAAAATAACTCTGTGTTACTTATGCAAAATAATGATAGCAAACGTAATGAATGCTTAGTTTTAAATCAAAAGATACAACTTTCCCTTTGATTTATTCTTAA
Source organism: Acinetobacter sp. YH01019 (assembly GCF_013420285.1). NCBI lineage: Bacteria > Pseudomonadati > Pseudomonadota > Gammaproteobacteria > Moraxellales > Moraxellaceae > Acinetobacter > Acinetobacter sp. YH01019. The sequence goes on along the minus strand of NZ_VOYM01000001.1, from coordinate 219,543 downwards.
AATATTATAACAATGCATATAAGCATAAAAATTCTTTATAGGAATGAAGATGAATCTCGCAGCCTTTGAAGCCTTTGTAAAAGTCATGGAAACTGGTTCGATCTCCTTGGCAGCAGATCAACTCTTCATTACCCAACCTGCTGTCACCAAACGTATTCATAGTTTAGAAGAATACTTTGGCGTGAAATTATTTGAATCTGCTGGTCGTGGTGTACAAGCTACGCATGCTGCAAATTCACTTTTGCCAAAAGTAAAAAGCTGGTTGAATGAATTGGGTGATATTCACCATACCTTGAGCCATGAACAAGGTCAGGTACAAGGCAAATTAAAAATTGGTACTAGCCATCACATTGGTTTACATCATTTGCCACACCACTTACAGCGCTATGTACAACAATATCCTGAAGTGACTTTAGACGTGCATTTTGTTGATTCAGAACAAGCACATGAGCAAGTCCTTGCAGGCGATCTTGAATTGGCATTTTTAACCTTGCCACCGCAAGGTGATAGTCGTTTGAAATACATTACGACTTGGAATGATCCATTGGTATTTGTGGTATCACCTTTCCATCCTTTAGCACAAATTGAACATTTAACTTTAGAAGATTTGATTCAATACCCAAGTCTATTGCCTGCTGCACAGACTTATACCAGTCAAATCACTCTAGCTGAATTTGAAAAGCATGGACTCAAACCAAAAGTAACCATGAGTAACAATTCTCTTGAATCAATTCGAATGTTGGTATCGATTGGTCTAGGTTGGTCAGTTTTACCTAAAACCTTATTGAACCAGGACTTAAAACAGTTAGATTTAGCTTCGAATATGAATCGTAAATTAGGGATCGTTTGGCACCCAGGCCGTACCCAATCTCGTGCTGCTGAAAAATTAGTTGAATTGATGAAAGATATTTAATGCTTCAATAGACAAAGCAAAAGCCACCTGTACGGTGGCTTTTTTTATAACAAAAAAAGGAATCTATTTTGTCACTGAATCTTCATGCAAAGATTCATTGAGCTGATCGATAATAATCGCCCATTCACCATCAGACTTAATTTTTTCTGCCAAAAATTGACGCTGCCCCTCAGTCCAATAATCAGCTTCAGTAATTTTGGTATGCGCACTCAATTGATGGGTCACAATAAACAAAGCAATTGCTTCTTCGCTTGACTCCAAGCCTAGCTGTTCAAATAGATTCGTCATACGTGGACGTACACTCATTGTTATGCTCCTCAGCCGATTTTATTGGGATGTTTTAATCTTCAATTGTTCTGCTCTAAGGATATAACATGGAACATCCATGTACTCAATTATAGAATTCTATAGCGGTGAAAAATGAATAAAAGGCAGGCTCAACATCACCACCACCACGATTTGAATAAATAACCATAACACAGGTACGCCTAGACTTACGCCACCTTCTTCAGCAAAGACCTTTTCATTGTATTTGGGGTGATTCATATAAGCTTTGGTTTTTTGCTGTGCAAATTTGAGGTACAAATCTTTGCCCATCAAGCCAATCAATATGTTAGGTACAAATGACAATGCGGCAATGGATTGTACAGATAGTCCAACAATTTCCACTACCAATCCCACCACGAACATAATTGCAAGCCACAAGAAGAAGTAGCTATACATTTTGCGATATAGCAGCCAATACACCCCAAAAATTAAACCCGCCCAGCTCAAAGCTAATGGTTTCGTTGTCACATTTTTCTGTTCAAGATAACTTAAATAGTGTGCTGCTCTTGGCCCAATAAAAATACGTAGTAAATGTTTAAAATTTTCTGCTGGCTGCATAAAAAGAAAAATTAAAGGAATATTAAGCTTAGTGTAGCGAATATTCGCTACATAAAAAAAGCACCCGAAGGTGCTTTAAATGACACTGCTGTAAAACTGTTAAGCTTGGATTGACCAATCCTGAATATCCCAGCCCTGTTCTTTAGCTAAAACTTCTAAGCGATCATCTGGGTTGACTGCAATCGCATGATCCGCATATTCCAATAAGAATCGGTCATTGATTGAATCTGAATAAGCCCAAGATTCCGTCACATCACGGCCTTCAAGCCATTGATTGAGACGTACTAATTTGCCCTTTTGGTAGCACGGCGTATTCATCACTTTTCCTGTGTATTTACCATCCACAATTTCTGCATTTGTAGCGATAATTTCAGTAATACCAAACTCACGGAAAATCGGGGCGGTAATAAAATCAGATGTTGCTGTAATCCCAACCAATTGATGGCCCGCCTCTTGATGGCGTTGAATTGCTGCAAAACCTTCAGGGCGCATTTGTGCACGAATCACTTTTTTCATGAACAGTTCGTGCAACTCAGTTAAATAAACGGTGTCATGCTTCGTTAAAAACTGAAAGACAAATTCATTGTAAGCAATTGGATCAAGCTGACCTTTTTTATAATCGTCATAAAACTTGTCATTCATAGCACGGTGATGAATCGGATCAACCAAGCCTTCATTGACCAAAAACTCTCCCCATGAATGGTCTGAGTCGGTATTTAATAAGGTGTGATCAAGGTCAAACAGTGCCAATTTCATGAAAATACTCGTAAAAGCTGAAATTTAAGAAAAAAATTGTAAATCTATCTCCGCTAGTCGATAGAAATTCGTTAAGATCATAACAATTTTAACATTTTTACACTTTGCTTTTTCGAGATGGACACAGAAATAAACGTCCCCGAGCACAAAGTCATAAATTAGACAATTTTTAGGTAGCCAAATGATCGATTCAGAAGGTTTCCGACCCAACGTCGGGATCATTTTGGCAAACGACATTGGACAAGTTTTATGGGCAAAGCGCATTGGTCACAATGCTTGGCAATTTCCACAAGGTGGTATCCAACATGGAGAAACCCCCGAACAGGCACTTTACCGTGAGCTGAGAGAAGAAGTTGGCTTACTGCCCGAACACGTCCAGGTGATAGCACAAACCCAAGGGTGGTTGCGCTATCGTTTGCCGCATCGGTATATACGCACGGATTCAGACCCTGTATGTATTGGTCAAAAACAAAAGTGGTTTTTACTCAAACTGACGGCTTCAGCACACAATATTCAGCTGGATTTGTCAGACCCACCAGAGTTTGATCAATGGCAATGGGTCAGCTACTGGTATCCATTGGGTCAAGTCGTGAATTTTAAGCGTGATGTATACCGCAAAGCCATGGTGGAACTGTGCAATCAGCTTCCACAGAAACCATAAAAATTTGCCCAGCTTGTGCAGATTTTTTAGATGAGTGTTGTTATAAATAAAACAGAATAAATTAAGGAGCAGAGCCGATGTCGAACATGCAGCTGGATACATTAAGACGCATAGTCCAAGAGATTAATGCGTCAGCCAGTTTGCATGAATCATTAGACATTATGGTCAACCAAGTGGCTGAAGCCATGCATGTTGATGTTTGCTCCATTTACCTGCTTGACGAACGTAATCATCGTTATTTACTGATGGCTTCAAAGGGTTTAAACCCTGAAGCTGTGGGTCATGTTTCATTACACACCAGTGAGGGTCTGGTGGGTTTAGTGGGACAACGTGAAGAAATCGTCAACCTAGACAACGCACCGAAGCATGAACGCTTCATGTACTTACCGGAAACCGGCGAGGAAATTTATAATTCATTCCTTGGTGTACCTGTCATGTACCGCCGAAAAGTAATGGGCGTATTGGTGGTTCAAAACAAAGAACCTCAAGACTTCTCTGAAGCAGCAGAATCTTTCCTTGTTACGCTTTGTGCACAACTCTCAGGGGTAATTGCCCATGCACATGCTGTAGGCAATATTGAAGTATTCCGTAAACCAAATAATCTGCCAGCATATAAAACCTTTCAAGGTATATCAGGTTCAGGTGGTATCGCACTGGGTCGCGCCGTAATCCTCTATCCTCCAGCCGATTTAGCCTCAGTACCAGACCGCGAAGCCGATGACATTAGTGAGGAATTGGAATTACTTGATAATGCCATCGATTCGGTGCGTCAAGAAATTCAGTCGCTTGATGACAAAATGCAAGATGCCTTGATGGCTGAAGAACGTGCACTATTTAGCGTATTCTTACGTATGTTGGATGAAAATGCCCTTCCCGCTGAAATTAAAAACGAAATTCGCGACGGTCACTGGGCACAAGGTGCTGTTCGCATTGTCATTGATAAGCACATCGCACTGTTCGCACAGATGGAAGATGACTACTTACGTGAACGCGTTTCCGACTTAAAAGACCTTGGTCGTCGTATTTTAGCTTTCTTGCAAGAAGCCGATGCGAGCCATCGTGAAATCACAGATGAAAGCATTTTAATTGGCGATGAAATTTCCACGGCAGCTTTGGTTGAACTGCCAGTCGATAAAATTGCGGCAATTGTCACCACTGAAGGGGCAATGAACTCGCACATGGTCATTGTAGCGCGTGCCCTTGGTATTCCAACGGTCGTTGGTGTAACAGAACTTCCGATTAATACCCTTGATGATGTTGAAATGATTGTCGATGCGCATCAAGGCCGTGTATTCATCAATCCACCACGTCGTTTGCGTACTCGCTATAAAGAAATTCAAAAAGAAGAAGAACAGATTGCTAAAGATTTGAAGCAATATGAAACTAAAGATGCCATTACTCCAGATGGTGTCGCAGTTAAACTGTATGTGAATACAGGCCTCATGATTGATGTAGTTCGTGGTGTACAACGTGGTGCCAAAGGTGTCGGACTCTATCGTTCTGAAATTCCGTTTATGCTACGTGACCGCTTCCCCGGCGAAGAAGAACAGCGAGCGATTTACCGTCAGCAGCTCAGTCACTTTGCCAATAAACCCGTGGTGATGCGTACTCTCGATATTGGTGCAGATAAAGACTTACCTTATTTCTCCATTGAAGAAGAAAACTCAGCACTCGGTTGGCGTGGTATTCGTTTTACCCTTGATCATCCTGAAATTTTTTCTTCGCAAATCCGTGCAATGCTCAAAGCGAGTATTGGCTTAAATAACTTACATATTTTACTGCCAATGGTGACCAGTGTTAGTGAGGTTGAAGAAGCGTTATACCTCCTTGAACGCGATTGGGTGGCTGTACAAGAAGAAGAACAAGTCAAAATTACCAAACCTAAAATTGGCATCATGGTCGAAGTGCCAAGTGTACTTTTACAAATTGAAGAATTCGCAGAATTAGTCGACTTTTTCTCGGTGGGTTCAAACGATTTAACCCAGTATTTATTGGCGGTTGACCGTAATAATCCACGCGTTGCCAACTTATATTCACATTCGCACCCGGCTGTGCTGCGCGCACTGACACGTTTAGTTCAACAGTGCCATGAATACGACAAACCAATCAGCATTTGTGGTGAGATGGCAGGTGATCCTTTAACCGCAATTCTATTAATGGCAATGGGCTTCAACACCCTATCCATGAGTTCAAGCAATATTTTGAAAGTGCGTAAAGCGATTTGTCATGTTCCGATGCCTGATGCTAAGGAACTATTAGAACGCGCGGTGAACATGAGTAATCCACTGATGGTGAAAAGTATGATGGAATATTACTTTAAGACACATGGTCTCGGCGATATGGTGAAATCTGCAACACGAATAGTCAGTTAAATTGTAAAAATACAGACCAATAAAAAGGGAGATAGTCATTTGAGTATCTCCCTTTTTTGTGCTTGTCATAGCCACGTTTTGCATTTTTCTTTCGATCTACAAAAGTTTGGCTTTTGTTAAAATCGTTCATGTGTTTTGCCACAAAGTTGCGCATTTCAACTTCTGGCAGGACTTTTTTCTTTGCCATTTGCATTCACCTTTTATGCCCACACAACACCATGTGGATGTAATGCATATATTGGACATTTTTAGGTAAATTTCAAGCCTTTTTAATCGTGCTTAAAATAAACGTGCATAGACGGGTGCCATCACATTAAGCTCTTTATATAACAGGCTGATGGCTAGAAAGCCCATAATACCCGCCAAACTCCGTACCAACTTTTTTTGCACATGCAGTGGCTTTAAAAATTTCTTTAAGCTCATTGAGCAGAAAATGTAGAGTCCACCAATGACAGTCAATGTCAGCAATGTAACGACCATCAGTATAGGGCTTTTTTGCTGCAAAGATACCGAGCCAAAAATTGCAGGCACTAAGGCCAAATAAAAAGAAATCGTCTTCGGATTACTTAGTGTAATCAATAGCCCCTCTTTGTAGGCTGTAAGGGTTTTTCCTAAATTGAGTTCATTGCTACTGGCCAGTAAATCTCCCTTAAATGTCCAAAACTGATACGCCAAATACAGTAAATAACAGCTCGAAAAGACGATTAAATAAAATGAAAAGTTTGGGCTGAGTTGACTGATATAACTTAATAAAAAAATCGATGCAGACAGATAAATCATGTCCGCTGTCATTAGACCCAAAAGCATGACGATACCCACCTGATAACCTTGAGATAATGTCTTAAACATGAGTCCTGTCATGCCCGGCCCTGGTAATAATGCCGCCAAAAACAGCGTAAAAATATAAGTAGAAAGTTGTGTGAAATGTTCCATGTTGCACAGATAAGATCAGCAATGAATGGCGCTATTTTTGAATAATTTTAGAGGTAAAACTGATCTATTTATTTTATAAAAACGCAATAAAAGGGTATAAATAACCGATGTATTCATTTTTAGGGTTATTTATACCAATGAGCCTTTTAGATAAAACTGATGCTAAAATTCTAAAGTACCTACAAGAAGACTCACGCATGACCAATGCCGAATTGGCAGAGCAAATTGGTATGTCCACTTCACCCTGTTGGCGTCGTGTGAAACAGCTAGAAGATACTCAAGTGATTAAGGGCTATGGCGTATTACTCGACCGTAAAAAAATCGGGCAAGGCGTGATGGTTTTTATTCGTGTATCCATTGATAGTCACAGCGAAAAAGAAGCCAAAAAGTTTGAAGAGCGGGTCTCTGAACTTGAACATGTGGTGGCCTGCTATAGCGTGGGCGGAGATGCAGACTTTTTACTTCAGGTGGTGTCTCCTGATCTCGACACCTATGCTGAATTTTCTATGTCGACCATTCGCCGCTTACCTGGGATTAAAGAAATGCAAAGTATTTTTGTGCTAAAAGAAATTAAGCCTTTTTTGGGTTATCCGATTCAAAGTCGAAAATAAAATACTGACTAAAGCCCTCTCCCAAAGGGAGAGGAAAATACGTTGCATTTAACTTGCGAAAGCCCTTTCCAGCAAACGCTCCACATCGACCATTTTGGCGTCCAACATCCCCACTACTTGCCCATGTTTAGCGCTATAACGGCTTTGAATAAAACCTGCTGCCACATAGTCAGGTGCATATCTTTTTAATAATACCGCTTGTGCCAAGACCGTTAAGCGACTGACCAAACTGCGCCCCATAAATTGTAAATCTTCAGGTGACTGATGAAATGATTTAAACAAGTCTTGTAATTCGGTTTGCAGGGTTGCATCTGTATTTGCTGTGGTGGCTAAATCTTTAAATAATACTTCGATGGACTCAGCATCACGTGCAACTGCACGCAGCACATCCAAACACATAACATTGCCTGAACCTTCCCAAATGGTATTCACAGGTGCTTCTTTAAAAATGCGCGCCATGATGCCGTTGTCTACATAGCCATTGCCGCCAAAGACTTCCATCATTTCACCACTCAGCTCTACTGTACGCTTACAAATCCAGAACTTAGCAGCTGGGGTCATAATACGCTTCCATGCCACAGACAAAGCATCATCGGATTCATAACACTGCGCCAAATGAAAACTGAGCTGAGTGGCTGCTTCACTTTCTAAAGCTAAATCTGCCAAAACTGCACGCATCAATGGTTGCTCAATCAATAATTTACCGAAGGCTTTTCGCTGACGCGTATAAGCAATGCTCTGCACGAGGGCTTGGCGTAGCATGGCACTTGAACCGACTGAACAGGTTAAACGTGTATAATTGGCCATTTCAATAATAGTCGGTATCCCACGCCCTGCTTCGCCAATCATGATACCCCACGCATTTTTAAATTCGACTTCTGAACTTGAGTTGCTACGGTTACCGACTTTTTCTTTTAAGCGTTGCACCTGAATTTGATTTTTGCTGCCATCTTCCAACCAACGCGGCACAAAAAAGCAGGCTAAACCGTCTTGCTCGGTTTTTGCCACCACCAAATGCGCATCACACATCGGCGCAGAGAAAAACCATTTGTGCCCTGTGAGTAAATAAGCTTGGCCTCGACCTGTTTCTGCAATAGGTGCAGCAAGGGTTTCATTGGCACGCACATCCGATCCACCCTGTTTTTCGGTCATGCCCATACCGAGCCAAATCGACTTTTTCTGTGCAATTGGGACATCACGCTCATCATATTCGGTGGATAAAAGCTTCTCACCTATTTTTGCCCAAAGTTCAGGTTCACGTTGTATGAGTGGAATGCTACCCAGCGTCATCGAATTTGGGCATAAGTTGCCACACTCGACCTGCCCCGCTAGATAAAAACGCGCTGCCCATTCAACCCATTTACTTTTAGAATTCGGCTGATTGAAAGGATGTGCATGGGTATCAAACTGGCGGTTTAGACTCATCCATTTATGCCATGCGGGATGAAATACAATGTAGTCTTTCCGGCGTCCACGCGCATCGAAGGATTGTAAAATTGGAGTGTGGCGATTTGCGAGATCTGCATATTCATAATATTCACTAGAACCTACAGCTTTGCCCATTTCGCACAATGTCGCCTGATCATGACTGCCATAACGTTTTAATATTTCGTGTAAAACCGTATCACTGGAAAATAGATTATAGTTTTCCAATTCATCAAATTGATTCGTAATTTGATGGGTCATCCATGCCTGATCGAATGTCGGATTTGATGTCTGCATTGTTTATATTTCCTGCTTGTTCTTATCTCCATTTCATTTCAGTATAGACAATTATTTACTGCTATATGTTCGGCTTTTCTTGGCCTATCTTTATGAAACATTCTGAGATAAACGTACGACGTAAGCCTCGTCAATCACGCGCCAAGCTCACGCAAGAGGCATTGCAAGAAAGTTTTGTTCGGCTTTTGCATGAACGGCCTGCCGACAAAATTACCATTCGTGAAATTACTGATCTCGCAGGTGTCGGTTTAGGCACCTTTTATGAGTATTTTTCAAAAAAAGAAGATTTGATTGCGCTGACTATTCATTTACATGTGAAACACAATGCCGAACAGATGAAAACTTATGCACAATCGCTGATGAAGTTATCCACAAATTTGGACTTATCTGCTTATGTTCAGCACATGATTCATTTTCAAATTAAGCAAGTTAAAGCACAGCAATTTTTATGGGCACAGGTATTTTTGTTAGAACGACAGATTTCTAGTATTGAAATCTATCAAAAAAGCTATGCCATGATGGTAGAGATGTGGCGCACGATTTTGACACATTTTAAAGCTGAAATTGCGCTTGATCGGCTGGCGTTGAATTTTCAGCGAGTGTGTTACGGATTTATTTCGCAGAGCTTGTTAGTAACCCCTGAGTTTGCGAAATGGCATGATTTAGAGCGAGATATAATTCATATGTTGCGCGATTAGACCTCACGGACAAGTTGCTGACGTTTCAAATGCATTGGTTAATAAAATAAAGTCATGTTATTTATAAAAAAACCGGCTCTTAAACCGGTTTTTTTAGATATTTAGGAAATTTATTTTTACGGCAGAAGAAAATCATTCATCACTTTGCTTATCCGGCAATAAAAGTGCTTTAGAAGTTAAGCTTTTATTGCCAGCTAACTTATCTCATTTACACGCCTTTGCAATGCTGCCGTGTTCTAAGCTCTTTAAAAACTCAGCCGTATATTTCGGGCTATGGCGTAATGCATCTCGATGATCGCCATTTGGGATCGCATGATAGACCGCTGGCAATTTTTGTTTGCACACTTGCTGGTAATAACTTTGTGTATCGCGATGATCGACCAAATGGTCTGCTGTACCCTGAACAAACATCAATGGTACGGTTGGCTTCATATATTCAATCGACTGTCGTTTTAAGTAGCTTAATAAAGGTTTTAAGTCTGTATCTTTTTTAAAGATTGGCTGAGGTGCTTGTTCTAACTCAGTTTGTAGTTCTGACAAACAGCGTTTACGGGCCTGATTTAGTAAAGACTGCATATCTGGACTAACCAGTTGATCTACATTGATCGATGGATCTGCTGCGGCTGCTCCCAACAACACGATTGGGAAAAATGCCGCTACATTGGTATCTGGATTTGGATTGGTTTGTACGTATTCAGCAATGCCTTCATATTGATAACCACCCGGTGCCAAGGCGATTGCAGCTTTAAGATTCAATTCAGGCGCATCTTTTTGCCCCTGAGCTGCAACCGCAATAGCAGCTGCACCACCTTGACTATGCCCCATCACCACCCAATCTTTATTAAACTGCTTCGGCTTCCAAGAATGCAATGCACGCACAGAATCCACCACATTATAAACTTGACTCGCTGCATTCATATAAGGATGCATCCCCGGTGTACCCAGTCCTTGATAATCTGTTGCAATCACCGTATAGCCACGCATCAACCAACTGTCGAGTGCACCATCAATGACTTCTTGCAAACTATGCACAGGCCCACCTGCATAATCACTTGATGGAGCACATGTATCAGCCACACCAGTCGTGCCATGTGCCCATGCCAATACGGGCCAGCCTTGTTTAGGTGCTTGTCCTTTAGGTAGTAAAATATAACCCGAAGTCACAATGGGTTCACCATTAACCCCTCGACTACGATACGTGATCACATAACGTTGCCCAGCATGTTGATATGATGTAGGAATCGATTCACGTTGCAGTGACAACATCGAACCTGGCAACAATGCTGCAATATTGTTTTTAGTTTGAGAAATATCAGCTTTAGGCATCACTGTATCTGCCGCATACAATTCAGTTGCACTTAAGCCAACAATTGAGCCAGCAATGACTTAGGCGCTGGAGAACTTTGATAAATATTTTCTTTGATTCAACATAATAAACCTCTGAACGTTCATTCAAGTTACACGTTGTTTATCTAAAAATAAGAAACTCATAATCACTGTTTATTTAATTCTTGTCTTACAGCTACATATCGATTTTTTACAAACTATAAATGGTGCTTTCAACCCTCTTTTCAATTAGCCCACTTTTTCAATTCCGCTTAGCCCTAATTAAAGGCTTTTTATAAAAAGTCCAGCTTAGTACATAAAATCGTTTTATGTATTTCGTAAAAGTTAAAGATAGCTGTACCAACTGGCATCAATCCATAAAAATTTATTTACATTTTTTTAAACGACGTAATCCACTTGCCAATATTTCTTCAGCTGTATTTTCAGCATATTTAAGTATTAAATAATGTCTTTAATGTTGAAAAACGCTCCAATATTAATAGCTCAAAAATGTCTTTCATTAACTAGAATCAGCTAAAAAAACCTATATTAAGACTAAAATCCATAATAAAAATATGGATTTAATTAGTTCGTCCTCTTCTACCTATCATAGCAACATATTTGAGTTTAATTCATCGATAAAATATTAAAACAAAATATATAAACATATAATTTAAATTCAACAACTTGATTCATCGAATTAACCATTTATTCAAAACTATTTTTCCATTTGTCAAAAGCCACAGAAAGCTTTAGAGTCAATAAGTATATAAAGATTTTTAAGCTTTTAACGGCTACAGTTTTATGACTTCTCTTCGATTGATTGCTGCTTGAAAAATTTTAGAATGAGAGAAAAACTGTTGTCACATTATCACTTTAAAATGAATTAACAAAACGGTTAATGTCATGTGCTGTTGAGCGTGTTATCAATTGAAAAGTTATAGCTCCCAACTTTAATACATGATCATAATAATGGAGATACTCAATGAGCGACGACGTTAAAAAATGTCCTGTCACCCACCTAACAACTGATGCTGGTGCTCCTGTTGTAGACAACCAGAACAGTATGACGGCAGGTGCACGTGGTCCTTTACTTGCCCAAGATTTATGGCTTAATGAAAAACTCGGTAATTTCGTTCGTGAAGTAATTCCAGAGCGTCGTATGCATGCTAAAGGTTCTGGTGCTTTCGGTACGTTTACCGTGACTAACGATATTACCCAATATACCCGCGCTAAAATTTTCTCAGAAGTTGGTAAAAAAACTGAACTTTTTGCTCGTTTCTCTACCGTAGCGGGTGAGCGTGGTGCTGCAGATGCAGAACGCGATATTCGTGGTTTTGCCCTTAAATTCTATACTGAAGAAGGTAACTGGGATTTAGTTGGTAATAACACGCCTGTCTTCTTCCTACGTGATGCACGTAAATTCCCTGACTTAAATAAAGCAGTGAAACGTGATCCAAAAACCAATAAGCGTAGTGCAACAAATAACTGGGATTTCTGGACTTTACTTCCTGAAGCTCTACACCAAGTTACGATTGTGATGTCTGACCGCGGTATTCCAGATGGTTACCGTCATATGCATGGTTTTGGTAGCCATACCTTCAGTTTTATTAATGCCAATAATGAACGCTTCTGGGTTAAATTCCACATGCGCACTCAACAAGGCATTAAAAATTTAACCGATGCTGAAGCTGAAGCGATTATTGCCAAAGACCGTGAAAGCTCACAAACAGACTTGTTCGATGCAATTGAACGCGGCGATTTCCCGAAATGGAAAATGTACGTTCAAATCATGCCTGAACTTGATGCAGAAAAAGTACCTTATCACCCATTCGATTTAACCAAAGTATGGCCTAAAGGTGACTATCCATTGGTTGAAGTGGGTGAATTCGAACTCAACCGTAACCCTGAAAACTATTTCCACGATGTAGAACAAGCCGCGTTTGCACCAAGCAACTTGGTTCCAGGCATTAGTTTCTCACCTGACCGCATGCTGCAAGCGCGTTTATTCAACTATGCGGATGCTGCACGTTACCGTGTGGGTGTAAACCATTACCAAATTCCTGTGAATGCACCACGTTGTCCTGTTCACTCGAACCGTCGTGATGGTCAAGGCCGTATGGATGGTAACTATGGTGCAACACCGCATTATGAACCAAATAGCTTCAGCCAATGGCAAGAGCAACCACAATACAAAGAACCACCATTGAAAATTACTGGTGATGCTGACTTGTGGGATTACCGCGAAGATGACAGCGATTATTTCAGTCAACCACGTGCATTATTCAACTTAATGAATGCTGAACAAAAACAAGCATTGTTTAATAACACTGCTGGTGCAATGGGCGATGCACTCGACTTCATCAAATATCGTCATATCCGTAACTGCTACGCTTGTGAACCGGCTTATGGTGAAGGTGTTGCGAAAGCATTGGGCTTAACCGTAGCAGATGCGCAAGCTGCACGCGCAACTGATCCAGCTCAAGGTAACCCAGGCCTACTTTAATACTTTAAATAAATATAAAAAACCACCTTTCGAGGTGGTTTTTTATGGCATTAAATATTTCAATTAACTTCTAATTCATCCTTAAACAATCAATTTTTTACCTTCATGTAAAGTCAAAAATGGATTCATTAATTTTGAAGTTTTGCGCATCGCTTTGTGTAGATCATGCTCAGGTTGTTCGCGTGCTTCATCAGTCAACTGAAAAGTGCGATAGTGCATTGCCAGGGAGCATTTAGATTGTAAATCCTTATGCGCTTGAAATGCTTCTTCAGGATTCATGTGCAAATAGGTCATTAAACGGCGTGGTTCATACGCCCCAATTGGTAGTAATGACACCCGTGGTGCACCTAGACGGCTATAAATTTGCTTAAAATGCGCTGCATAGCCCGTATCTCCTGCAAAGAAGAAATGACCTGTACTATGAACAATTGAAAAACCACCCCATAAGGCATGATTTTGATCACGCCAGCCACGTCCTGAACCATGCTGTGCAGGCGTATAGACAATGCGTAAATCCTCAAACATTTCCGACTGCCACCAATCCAACTCGATGACATTGAGATGTTCAGGTAGATAATAGCCATTACCTAATCCTGTATAGATTGGCATTGCAAATTGTTCATGTAACCAATTCAGCGTCGCTAAATCCATATGATCATAATGATTATGACTCAGTAAGACACCATGAATCGTTGGTAGTTCTTCTAAAGCAATACCTGCAGGACAGGCACGACGAGGCCCTGTGCCCTGACGTGGGCCTGCATACTCAGCCCAAACGGGATCGGTCAAAAAGTTATAAGGTCCAATTTGAATTAAAACGGTGGCATGGCCCACAAACCAAACCAACCAATCATCCATTTTCGCCAATGGACGGTTTTGTGGAATGCTCCGCGAAGCAGCATAAAACTGCTGATACTCTTTCTCTCGATCCACTTTCCAAGTATCACTTTTACGCGTCATGATCCATTTCAGCATATCTTTTCGGGTGAAAGGCTCAGGATTGCGCAGTGTATTGAAAAACTTTTCCCCATTAAAATGGTCACTCGCCAGATAATCAAAGACTGGCTTGGTCCATGTATGCTTCATACAACTTTCGGTTGCGATTTGAAACTGAGCTTTTTGTGTTTTTGGATTCATGTATTTTAAATTCATTCACTGAGCTGACAGATTTTGCAAAGTTGAAGACTCTGCGACCTACTGTTCAAGACGACCTTTCATACGTTCCTGCCAGACCACTTTAGACTGTGGTTTGACAAAGAGTGCCACAATTTCAGGGTGAAGCTGTTTAATTTGTGCTTCAATTCTGTTGACGCATGCTTCAATCTCATCTGACGTTAAATTATCTTTAAATTCAAGACTCAATGAGGCAATGACTTGATGTGCGCCCATTTGCTCTGTTAATACTCCGTTAGCAGAATGTACAGCTGGATCTAGTTCCGCCACGTTTAAGACATTATGCCTTAACTGTGGATCGGCAGTTTCCCCCATAAGCAATCCTTTAGTCTCACGTGCCAACAAAATCGCAGAGATGGCCAATACCACGCCAATTAAAACCGAAGCCAAACCATCAAGCATTGGCATATTCAGCGCATGTGATAAATAAATACCAATCAAAGCAATGAACAAACCGATTAATGCAGCTGTATCTTCAAACAAAACGGTAAAGGTCGTGGGATCTTTACTGCGTCGAAATGCTTCGAAATAACCTTGCTTACCCTTTACCTTTCGAAAGGCTTTGAGTGCCACAAACCAAGACGTCCCCTCACATAAAATCGCAATGCCTAACACAATATAGTTAATCATTGGGTTACTCATGGCTTCAGGGTGATAAATATGATGAATCCCCTGATAAATTGAGACGATTGCGCCTAATGCAAAGACCAGTAATGCCACAATAAATGCCCAAAAATATAACTCCCGTCCGTAACCAAACGGATGTCGCGAGTTAGCTGGCTGCTGAGATTTCTTCATACCGTACAGCAGTAAGACTTCATTCAGCGTATCGACCACTGAGTGAATTGCTTCACTGAGCATGGCCGAACTATTCGTGATATAAGCAGCGACAAACTTTACCAGTGCAATCGCTAAATTGCCGAAGAGCGCTGCATAAACCACGATTTTATTGGATTCAGACATTCAAATTTGTCCTAAACTTATTGTTATCAAACAGATCTATTTGATTTTATGGCTCATTCCATAGTACTCAAACTGACTGTTGCTGTTGTTTGTTATTTTGTTGTTTTTAGAGCAAGTGTCGATTGTTTCATCAGTTTATAAGTTGCTTATATTTAAAATGTTCCATGTGAAACCTCAGACTATTCCGAAATAATTGAACCATTCAAAATATGAAAAATACACATAAAAAAGGAAGCCGCAGCTTCCTTATAATTCTGTAGATGTACGCCGTTCAACGTACTTTATTAATATATTGCTCGCGCCACTCTTTCCAAAAGTACATCACAATACCAAACATCACGACGACGATCCCAATAAAGGCATTGGAGCTAATATATTCACTGTTCAACGTCGCTCCCAAAACCAATGCTATGACAGGTGTCATCACATTACTGAGGGACACTGTTGATGCCGCCAAACGTTTGATCAGCCAGAAGTAACACAGCATCGCCACAATGGATGACATGATCATAGTAAAGACAAAACCTATCATGGCACGGCCACTTGGCAATTCGGTTGGAAAATGCTGCCAGATAAAAGGAATGATGAGTACCGAACCCAAGGCAGAAACAATCAGAGAACCTGTTGCCTGAGACATCGGTTTTAACGGTGCGTTAATCTGTTTCACCCAAAAAATCGAACTGATATATGACACCATACTGATTAGCATCAGTACAACGCCAATTGGATTGACTTTGCTATCAGCAGAATCTGCAAAGACAAAAGTTAGACCACCCACTGCAACCGCCATGCCCAACCACTGCAAAGCGACCAATTTATGTGTTTTTAAAATAACATGCCCAATCAAACCGGCAATTAAGGGTGAAAAACCAAAAATCAGTGCCATTAAACCAGAGGTGAGATAATTGGCTGCGAGATAAATAAACAACTGTGCGCCAATCAAATTCAAACTCCCAGCCACATAACTTTTTAATGAGGTTTCATCAAACGGCAAAGGATCACGCATCAATTTCAACAGAAACAGCGCAATAATAGATGCGCCGAAGTAACGGATAATCAACACCCACATCGGATGTATTTCCTGCACACTCCACACAATCGCGAGCGGCGTCGTCGCCCAAATCAGTACCAAAAGAGCATATATACTTGCCGTCACCAATATTGGCGTTGAGTTTGAATTCATAAATTGCTCAATTAAATTTATCAAAAAGAACTGAACTCAATTTATGTTCAATCCGGTATCAACAATACTGATGGCGGCATGGATGCCGCCCGATCATTTGGAATACACGGAAGTATCCCCAAACGATCAAAAGATTTTTGTTACTTTTAATCTTTTAAAAGTAAGGCATCGCCTGCGCAAAGGCATATAAACCAAAATGTAATGTAAGGCCGTGACGCTAAAACTAAAGACATAAAAAAACAGACCTACGTTACCGTAAGTCTGCTCCTCTTAGACATTCAGCTTACTTTACAAGTTTACGTAAATCTTGGCTTAAATCTAAATATTTATCCGCTTCAAACGCCGCATTCTTGCTAATCAATTTTTTCAAATGACGCATCTCTTTCGCAGCATTCACAGTGATACCACCAACAATGACACCGTCAGTTACACCAAACAATACAAATGAAGATTCAGCCGCCAACTCAGGTTTAATTTCACCACGAACGATCCATTCGCTTGCAGCCATATCACCTACAAATTGATAGTTGATATTCAATTGATCTGTCCAAAACCATGCTGGGTTTGGTGTAGGATGTTCTACATCCATTACATGACGAGCAAAGATACCTGCTTGCAAGTTCGCATTTTCCCAAGTTTCGACACGACGGTGGTTACCACAGTCACGAAGCTGAGTCGCAACGTCACCCGCTGCATAAATATCTGGATGCGAAGTTTGGCAGTTATCATTCACTTTAATGGCAAAATCAACGTCTAAACCTGCATCAACCGCAAGTTGAGCATTTGGCACAATACCAATACCGTAAACTACAGCATCTGCACGAAGTTCTTCACCGCCTTCAAGCGTGATCACCACTTCTTCGCCATCAAGCTTACAGTCAGCAATAGAAGTCGAAAGACGAACATCTACACCTGCAAGACGTTGTTGAGCCAATAAAAATTCACTCAATACGCGTGGAGATGAACGCCCCATCACCATTGGACCCATTTCAATCACGGTCACGATACAGTCTTTAGAACGTGCTGAAGATGCAAGCTCAAGACCAATCACACCACCGCCGATCAATACAATACGGCGACCCGCTTGTAATACAGGCACCAATGCTTGTGAATCTTCAAGGTTACGTAAGGTATAAACGTGTTTACCCAAAGCATCGAAATTCGGTAAACGGCGTGCTGCACCACCAGTTGCTAGAAGCAACTTGTCAAATGCAACAATTTCACCATTTTTCAGTTCAACTGTTTTCGCATCGCTATGGATTTTCACCACTCCATTGCCACGAATATGTTCAACACCGAGTTCTGCCAATTTTTCTTCTGACAGAATTTCGATTTTGGTCTCTTCAGGTTTTAGAATTACGTCTTTAGACAAAGGCGGACGTTCATAAGGAAGATGTGTTTCATCACCCACCAAAATGATTTTGCCTTCATACTTGTTCGCACGGAGTTCTAAAATGGCGCTAGCACCAGCTTGACCAGCTCCAACAATAACGATGGTTTCGATACCATTTTGGCTCATGGGTTTGTTCCTTATTTCAATTCTGCAGATACGATGCCGAAGCCCGCAATCCACTCACTAATGTCTTCGTAGCAATGTGTTGTCATGTCGTATTCGCCCACTTCATGTAGTGCAGCAAAAGCAGCCATCCAAGAACGAACTTCTTGACCGCCACGACCGCCTTCAACACGAATTTCAGCTTCAGTCATTGCTTCAATTGCAGCAAAGTCAGCTTTGGCAAAAGTTTCAAGCAATGCACGGTCCCATTCTGGGTTAAGTGGCACTGCGACAGAAGTATCACCAGCTGCAAGCTTTTGACCTACGGCAATAATTTTGCCTTGACGTGCATTACGTGCATCAATTGTTGGGTTACGACCTGCAATCAGGAATTCTTCCACTTCAGGAGGCACTGAACCCATTTGCGGTGTTGGTGGATCATGAGACAAGCCACCTGTACCCAAAACAAGTACACGTTCATTTTCTAAGTTCAATGATTTAATAAACTGACCGACTGCACGACCCAAAGCGACTGTACGCTTGGTTGTTGGCATCGGCGCAGCTGCACCATTGATAAAAATTGGAATCGTTGGATAACGATCAAGCTTGCCACCACAAAGGAAATGTAATGGTTGAGTCACACCGTGGTCTGCCTGCATACGATAAGAGTATGCAACATCAACACCTTCATCCAATACGCGACGAACCAGACTGATTGCTGTTTCTTCAGGCACATTGATGTGGTCATTGTCTTTACCATAATCCCAATCACCTGCTGCTTTGGCACGAATACCGACGCAGAAAGATGGCATGAGGTCATAGAAGAAACCATTGAAATGGTCTGGACCAAAAGTAATGATCAATGTTGGATTATAGTCTTCAACTTCTTTAGCAAGTTTGGCAAAAGTTTCGCGAACTTTTTCCTCTTTGTATTTCTCTTGCGGAGAAGCGAATTCCATTAGGGGACTGTGCGATGCACAAATAAGTTTAACGGCCATGGGTGACTCCTAAACGGAAGGCAGCCAAGACGGCTGCCGAGTAAGTCCTTTACGTATTTGGCGAATTAAATCTCGTCAAAGAAGCCAGCACGTGGTTGACGTAAACCACGGATACCCAGACCACATTCAGCATTAATTAAAACACCAGTTAATGGGCGGTTGTTTTGACGAGAAGCCAATAACACGTATGAACCAGTCATATCTTCAGGTTCGGGTAAGAAATTGAGCGGCATGCCGCGTGCAATCATCTCAGGATCACGTGCATCGAGTAGACCGAGGTTTTCTTGGCCTAAAGAAGCAGCACCTTTGATGTTTACATTCATACCCGACGGAGCAACAGCGTTCACTCGTACTTTAGGCGCAAGCTCATAGGCTAATTCTTTCATAATCCCAACGCCAGCATGCTTAGACGCTGTGTATACAGGGCCTCCGCCTGCCGAATACAGTGCTGAGTTAGACAAAGTAAATATGATAGAACCTTCCGAAGCTATCAATGCATCAAGTGCAGCTTTGGCACCTAAGATGAGAGATTTGGTGTTAATACCCATAATCTCATCAAAAGCTTTTTCCAGCTGTTCACCCGATGTATTGACGATATCTGCGTAATGATCCCAGATACCTGCGTTTCCGACGAAACAGTCAAGTTTGCCATAATGTTCTACAGTTGCTTGAACTGCACGAACATTATCCTCATAGCTGGCTACATCACCTGCGATCGCAAGCACGCGGTCACCAAAATGTTCTTTCAATGCATCAACTTTCGATTGAGAACGTTGAAGAACAGCAACTTTTGCACCTTCTTCTAAGAAACGTTCAACCAATGCCCAGCCTAAGCCTGAACCACCACCGGTAATAAGTGCAACTTCGCCTTGTAGCCAACCCATGATTACTCTCCTGCCATCTCTACGTATAAAGCACCATCTTCAACAATCACAGGGAATGTTTTGATAGGATCTGTTGCTGGTAAGCATAATGCTTGACCAGTTTTCAAACAGAATCGAGCCGAATGAAGTGGACATTCAACAGTGCCATCATCTTCAAGGTAACCTTCAGACATTGAAGCATTACCATGTGAACAACGGTCGTTCATCGCGAAAAATTCGCCATTGTTGTTGAATACTGCAAGCGCATCGATACCGTTAACGCCGCAATCTACTTTCAATGCTTCGCCTTCGTCTAATTCGTCAACTTGGCAAACAAAAATCTTATTCATTAGAAGAACACGCTCAGGTTATGTGAGTTGTAAGTCACCTGATCAAGGGTAATCTTACGGTTGAAGATTTCGAAACCTTGCTCAGTGTCGACTTTGCGGATCTTGTCGTGACGCTTACCACAGTAGATTGTTACATCTTTCTCTTTCTGGGTACGGTACAACAAGTACGTTACGTAAACGTCGAATTCGCCTTCAACTTCAGTCGCTTCAACAATCACATTAGACACCATGTGTGTTGTACGTGAAGGAGGTTCTTCAGCCCAAGCCATACCTGTCTCTAAACGAGCTACACGGCGTTCCAACAAATCTTTAGTATCGTTAAATACCCAAGTTGTTGGCGGCTCAATCGAGCGACGACGGTCACGTGTTTGCGCGTTTGGTGTTGTGCGTAGCGTATAAGAAATATCTTCCGCTAATACAGCTAACCAATCGCGGAACTTCCAATCGTCAAGCAATTTTGCTTCACGATAAAGAAACTGACTAATTTGGTGATGGAGTTCTAAACTAATTTGACTCATTTCATAAGCTCCTTCTCATATTCGTCAGCCGCAGCTTCAACGTCTTCCCATTTTTCATGAATCAATAGGTCAGCCCAACGACGGTACATACCACGTGCAGCTGTTTCTGAGAAAATGTAGTTGGTGATACCAGGGATACCATCTTCACGTACTTTCTCGTTACCTTTACCCATTTCCATAATCAATTTGTTTTGACGGGCTTTATAACCACGTAAAACTTTTTGAATTTCAATCCAGTTCTCAGAGTCATCTTGCTCAAGGAAACCAGCAGGACCGAATGCGCGAGTCGCAGAGCGCTCAAATGCTTCTTTCACTTCTTGAGATGCTTCTGCGTCTGCAATACAAAATGCCCATACTTCAGTTTTGTTTGGACCACGTGGGTGCCATACACGAAGCGTTGCAGTACCGTTCAACCAAGACAATGTTGGGAACATAGTGTTGTGACCAGCAAGACGTAATGCACGTACTTCGCCTAAACGCTCTTTAACTTCATCAAATGTTTCACGGAAGTAGTTGGCAACTTCACCATCTACCCAAACGTTCGCATCTGGTTTTTCAGTAAAGAAGAAGCCTGAACCGTGACCACGTGAACCGTATTGGATCGCGTCTTTCGCAGTTTCCCAAACTGGACGAGCTGTTTGTGCAGCACCTAATTTCTTAGATGATTCGTCATCTGGTTTTGCACCCAAAACTTGGATTGCAGATGCGTGAGAGAACAATGCGTGGTATTGGTCAGATGCAAACTGTTCAGCTGCAAATTTCCAGTTACACTCGATTTCCCACTTGTGTACACCACCGATAATTTCAGTACCACCTGGACGACGGTCAAGAACACCATCTAAGTACCAAGCGATATCGCCCATGTATTCTTCTAGGTCAGGTGTTGTTTCATCCCAACAAGCGAATACTAAGCCTTTGTATGATTTAACACGGTTAACTTCAACAAGACCCCATTTCTCTTTACAAGCACCGTGCGGGAACGCGCGGTCTTCAAGAGGGATATCTTTTAAAGAACCATCAATGCCATAAGACCAGCCGTGGTACGGGCAAGTAAATGCACGTGTATTACCACAGTCCGCGAAGCTCACACGCATAGAGCGGTGACGACATTGGTTTAAGAATGCTTTGATTGAGCCATCTTTTTGACGTGCAACGATGATTGGATCTTCACCCATGTAGGTATTGAAGAAATCACCAGCCTTAGGAATTTGGCTTTCATGGCATAGGAATAACCATGTACGACCGAACACACGTTCTAATTCAAGTTCGTAGATGTCTGGATCTGTATAGATAGATGGCGTGATACGTCCATTTTGTGCATCGACTAAAGCATCGATTTCGCGCACATCAATTTTTCCACTCATGAAAAGCTCTCCTGTGACCATAAGGCACAAAGTAATAGACTCAACTTTTCAACGATGATGGATTTTAGAGCGATTTTCGGGAAATATTTATTTTGTTTTAATTAAGAGATTTTATGGATTATTACGGTAGGATTTTTTTATAGACAAACCGTTTTCAGCTGACCAAGACCATTTATTTGCTGAATGGCAAAATAATCTACACGCAATAGTTGTTTATAGATTATACTGAATCAACTTAATAGTAAGACATTTTTTGGATTACTCTACGGGCTGAATTTTATGGAATTACGACACCTACGATACTTCATTACCGTTGCTGAAGAACTCAATTTCAGTAAAGCTGCGTTGAAACTTTATACCGCTCAACCCTCTTTAAGTCAGCAAATCAAAGACCTTGAGGAAGATGTCGGCGTTCGACTTTTACACCGTACTAAACGTAAAGTTGAGCTCACAGAAGAAGGTGCCGTATTTCTTGAACAAGCACGTTTGACACTTGCTCAAGCAAACAAGGCTGTAGCCATGGCGCGTCAGGTTTCACAAGCCAAACAACAGATGTTGCGCATTGGTTTTGTACCTGTAGCTGAGATGAAAATCTTCCCATACGTCTTGCCAAATCTGCGTGTACAAAACCCTGAGTTAAAGATTGAATTATTGAGTTTAAACAACCTTGAGCAGATGAAACTGCTACAAAAAGGTGAACTAGACATCACTTTCACACGTAACAACTTCCACAATGATGAAGTGGAAAGCCAGTTTGTATTACGTGAACCTTTAATCTTTATTTTGCCAAAAGATCATCCTTTAGCGAAGTATGAACGTATCCCTGTAAAAGCCTTAAACGGGATCGATTTTATTATCCCTGCACGTGAGCAATCAGGCACATTGCACGAAGTAATTTTAGGCTTCGCTGCCGCACATGGTATTCAATTCAATATTGTTCAAAAAGCCGACAATATTTTGTTTAATATCAACTCAATTGGTATGGGTTTAGGCTGCACAATTCTACCTGGTTATATCGCACCATTGACCATGAATAACACGGTGATTCGCCCATTAGATGTCGAATTACCCTACCTCGATTTGTACGTAAGCTACCGTAAAAATTCGACTTCAGTCGCAGTAGATAAGTTCCTTGAGCTATTAACCAAAGTTTTTTACTTGGATATTAATCGCGAACAGCGTTAATTTTCATCAAATCAAAAAATGAAAAAACTGCACCATTATTTTTAAAATGAATAATGGTGCTTTTTTTTGTCCAATTTAGCCTTATTTTTAATCGTTCAAAGCTTTTAATTGACGCTTTTTATCTATCAGTGAAAGTGTGTTTATGGGAAATAACTTATAAATTTTAGTTTTGATATTTATAAACTTAGCTAAAAAATGCCGTTTTACAACTTAAGTCTAATAAGTAAAACCATATTCCCTACTATTTATATGGATTAATTTTCAAACTTTTCTCAATACAAGAGACTCATTTTGGCACCCATTAATGAGAATAATACTCATTTAAACTATTTCTGTCAAAAGATTTATATAAAAAAAGGATGGCAAAACCATCCTTTTTTGAAGTTCATGTCAGTGACAAGAAATTACACACCACGCGCTTTTAAATAATCTTTAATCACGGTGTTGAATTCTTCTGCTTTTTCAACTTGAGACCAGTGGCCACATTGGCTGAAAATATGCGCATCAGCATGAGGAACGGTATTCAAAATATCCCAAGTACGAGATACAGGAATCACCACGTCTTGTACACCGTGAATCAACAATACTGGCACAGTAATGTCTTTCATTTTTTCGAAATCTAATGGGAATTCGAAACGGTCACGGTCGCGTGCGCCAACAACATCCATCAAACGATTTGATGCATAGTCATTTGCAGCAGAAGCGAAACGTACTTTTACTAATTCATCAGTAATCAAGTCTTTGTTTACAACAAACATAGACAAAGTTTTCTTGATCCCTTCTTCAGTTAATACTGGGTTTGCATGTGCTTTAAGTGCTGCAGTTTGTTTCGCACCACCTGTACCCATAGAAACGATACCCAAAATACGCTCTGGATAGTCAAGCGCCATTTGGAATGCTAACCAACCACCAAGTGAGTTACCCACTAACCAAGTTTTTTCAATACCAAGTGCATCTAACGTACGCACGGCGTGATCAACCCAAGCTCGGATACCATACGCAGTATTCGGTGCAACAACAGTTTGACCATAACCAATCGTGTCGATTGCGATACAACGTGCTTGTTCACCAATTTGAGGTAGGTTCAACCACCAGTTAGCAGCAGCAGATACACCTGTACCTGAACCGTGTAAAAATAGAATTGGTGTACCCTCACCCACTTCGTGGTAATGAGTCAATTCGCCTTCAGCAGTTTCAATCCATTTATCTTCTAAACCAAAGAATGAATCAGTTGTATAGTCAGGAATCTGAACAGTGCTCATACATGCTCCTCGTATTGCGTAGAACTTGTGTTTCAAACCATAGCGGTTTTAAACCCAAGAGGGACTCTTTCGAATTTTGTGTTTTTACAGTCTCATATTACCTGTTCAATAGACTGTAACTGATACATATTTACGATCATAAACAACAAAATGACTATAATTTAAGTATTTGTTTTTAAAGAATTAAATAATCATAATTCCCTTATGATTATTGTGGTATTTCGCTTTTGAATAGGCCTTTAAAAAAAAAGCGGGAAATGCCAATTTATCTTCCCGCTTTTTCATTGCTTTAATTAGAACTTATACGTATAGGTCGTTGCTACGCGGTACTCTTTCAGGTCTGATTTCCAGTCATAATTGGCGTCAATATACATTCCTTGAATGCCTAAACCTTTCAATTTACCCTCTGGTACGGTGTAATTTACGATCAAATTAAATTCATCCGACTTTTGATCTTTTAGCGCACCTTGCGCTGTTTTAACTTCAGCATCAGAACCAGTGAAGTAAACAGCCGTTGCATTTAGGCCTTTCGCACCCAACTCAGCAAAGTCATAACCATAGGTGAAGCCCCATGATTTTTCATTTACATTGGTGAATGTTGCTACACCCCAGTTCACCAAATAAGGCTGAGGCACCCATCCACCCAATGTCGGGAATGCTGTATCACCAAACATTTGTTGATAACCTAAACCGAAGGTATGTGAACCATAATTCACTTTTGCACCTACCGATAATGCTTGGTTATCCACTTCACCATATAATTTGTCACCCGAATCTGAGTTATCGAAGTAACGTACATGGCTATCAAGTTTGGCTTTTTCACCTAACTTGGTTTTATAGTTTGCACCAACATATTGCTGGGTATAAATATCTTGTACATCGGCATACCAGTAGCTTGCACCAATCTCAGGTGTAAATTGGTGATCAATACCCGCAATGTACATACCATCCGCTTCCGCACCTGTATCATAATTTGCTGGTGGCGCAAATTTAGTTAACTCACGGAACTGATTGTCATAACGGTTATTAATGCCATCGATGTAAGCCAAGGTTAACTTAGTATCTTTTACATCTTTTGATTCCAACCATGCACCACTATAAGTCGTCAACAACTGACGTGATGGATCGAAAACTAAAACTGGAGAAACAGGTAATAATTCACCTACTTTCAATTCAGTTTGAGATACTTTGGCTTTTAATGTCGCACCAACCTTCCCAAAATTATCTTTTGATTCTTTGCCATCATGCGGCAAAATCCAGTCTGGATTTTTATCACGCGCATTCAATTTGAATGCATGTTGTACCAAAAGATCTGCACCTACTTGAATGCCAGCACCAATATCTTGGTAACCTGACTTCGCATCCAAAGTGATCCCTTGCGACCATGAACCCCAGTTCGCTGCAGGATTTTCTTTGATTTGGCGATCAAGATAGAAGTTTTTAAATTTTAATTGCACTTGGCTATCGTCAACAAAATCTGCATAAGTTGCAGAAGTTCCTAATGTTGCTGTCGCAGCAAGAATTGCTATCCATAAATTTTGACGACGCATGGCTTATTTCCCAGTAATCAAATTAAGCTATGGCACCATCATGCTAAACAATGCCCTTTTTAAAAATCCGACTACAGTATTAAGGTTTCAGCCAAAGCTCTATTCTTAGGACTGTTTTACTCAAAGTAACTATTTTTCTTTAGATATTTAAGCAATAAGTTATTTTCACTGTTTGTACCAAGCGATTTAATTAAATGCCTGTTTTATTAAATCAAAATTCTTTTTTTTATTTTTTATGCAATTACAAGTCAGTTATTAATTGCTTTTAAGTTTAATCAAAATGGTTATCTGAGATTCATCCTCATTTAAATTATAAGATAAAACAATCACATCATATATTTATTATATAAATATCAAATACTTAATATCTGGCTTAAATTTAATTTAATGCTGTTTTTCATAATTTTTTCAATATGTTATTGAAGCTTAGTGCTTAAAATGAAATGAACCGTGAGCGCATAGTGAACAGACCCAACTTCATACTGACAGTAATATTAAAATTCACCTACACATCATCCTCGATCGCAAATTTCAATGCGGTTGCTAAGAGCTATAAAAAAAGCGCCCTTTTGGGCGCCTTTTTAAACAGATACTTAAATCAAATTAAGCATTTGCTTCTTTAGCTTTAGACATTGTCAACGCTAAATCTTCAATCATGTCTTCTTGACCACCAACCGTACCACGGCGACCAAGCTCCATGAGGATTTCACGCGCAGAAACGCCATATTTAGCTTCAGCACGTTTAGCAAACAATAGGAATGATGAGTAAACACCTGCATAACCTAAAGTTGCCGCATCACGGTCTGCACGAATTGGGTTGTGCATCATTGGAATCACAAGATCTTCAGCAACGTCTTGTACTTTGAACAAATCAACGCCAGTGTCCATACCCATACGGTTAGCAACTGCAATGAACAATTCAAGTGGCGTGTTACCTGCACCCGCACCAAGACCAGCAGATGCTAAATCGACACGTACTGCACCAGCTTGAACCGCAGCAACAGTGTTAGAAACACCCATACCTAAGTTGTGATGACCGTGGAAACCTAGCTCAATGCTTGAATCTAAATGCTGACGTAAGTGACCTACGCGATCAAGTACATCTTGGGGAAGCATGTAACCTGCAGAGTCAGTGACATAGATACAGTTTGCACCGTAAGACACCATCTTCTTCGCTTCTTCAAGCAATTTTTCAGGCGTTGCCATGTGAGCAAGCATCAAGAAGCCCACAGTATCCATCTCTAACTTGCGTGCAGCTGTGATGTGCTGTTCAGAACAGTCCGCTTCAGTACAGTGAGTTGCCACACGAATAGTAGAAACACCAATTTCATGTGCCATTTTTAAATGGTCAACCGTACCGATACCAGGTAGAAGTAATGCAGAAATTTTTGCATTTTTCATACGTGGCACAACAGCAGACAAGTATTCTTCGTCAGTTGCAGCAGCGAAACCGTAGTTTACAGATGAACCGCCAAGGCCGTCACCGTGAGTCACTTCAATTAAAGGTACGCCTGCATCATCAAGTGCTGTTGAAATGGCAATCATTTGCTCAACAGTGGTTTGATGGCGCTGTGGGTGCATACCATCACGTAAAGTCATATCATGAACAATAATCTTAGACATGAGGTTGCTCCTTAAGCTTCTTCTTTATTGAAAACGTGTTCTGCAAACATTTCTGCAGTACGTGCAGCTGCTGCTGTCATGATGTCGAGGTTACCTGCATATTTCGGTAGGAAATCGCCAAGACCTTCAACTTCTAAGTAAATAGAAACACGGTTGCCATCAAATACTGGACCATTTACAAGCTTGTAACCTGGTACGTATTTTTGAACTTCTTTGATCATTGCGTGAACTGACTCAATGATCGCTGCTTGATCTGGCTCACCTTCCACTAGACAGTGAACAGTGTCACGCATCATCAATGGTGGTTCAGCAGGGTTAATGATGATGATCGCTTTACCTGCTTTTGCTCCACCAACTTTCTCAATTGCACCCGCAGTTGTACGTGTGAATTCATCGATGTTTTTACGTGTACCTGGACCTACGGATTTAGTCGATACAGTTGCAATGATTTCACCGTATTCAACAGGTTGAACACGAGAAACTGCAGCAACCATAGGAATAGTCGCCTGACCACCACAAGTTACCATGTTTACGTTTGGCACTTCGCCAGCAGCAAGCAATGCTTCAAGGTTTACCGGTGGTACGCAGAATGGACCAATCGCTGCAGGTGTTAAGTCAATCATTAACACGCCAAGTTCGTTTAACTTGCGGCTGTTTTCAGCATGTACATATGCAGACGTTGCATCGAATGCAATTTTGATGTCATCTTCAAGAACGTGAGGAAGAAGACCATCTACGCCTTCAGCAGTGGTTTTCAAACCCATTTTCGCAGCACGAGCAAGACCTTCAGAAGTAGGATCAATACCCACCATCCAAACTGGCTCTAACCATTCGCTACGTTGTAATTTGTAAAGCAAATCAGTACCGATGTTACCTGGACCGATCATTGCACATTTAATCTTTTTCATGAATGTACTCTCTTTGAATCTGGGATTATTCAGCAGCGAAAGCAGCTGTTACAGAGCCGAAGCCTTCAATTTCAACTTTGAATTCATCGCCTGGGTTTGCCACAACCATTGGCCCTAGCGCACCTGTTAAAATGATGTCACCTGCAAGTAATGGACGACCACGACGTACCATTTCATCTGCAAGCCAAACCGCAGCATTCATTGGGTTTGCAAGACATGCTTTACCCACGCCTTGAGACACAACTTCTTCGCCACGTGTCATGATCATTTTGCAGTTCACAAGATCAAGGTTTTCAAGTTTTACAGGCTTTGAACCCAATACAAAACCTGCTGATGAAGCATTGTCAGCAACTGTATCAATCAAAGAGATTTTCCAGTTTTCAATACGGCTATCCACAACTTCAATGGCAGGCAACGCATATTCTGTTGCGCTGATAATGTCTGCATAAGTGTGTTTATCTTTGGTCAAGTCTTGGTTAATCACCAATGCAATTTCTGCTTCAACCTTCGGTTGAATAAGTAGACCTGCTGGGATTTCTTCACCATCGCCATAAGCCATGTCTGCGAACAACATACCGAAATCCGGTTGATCCACACCAAGCTGCGCTTGAACAACTTTAGACGTTAAACCAATTTTACGGCCCACTAAACGGCGACCTTCAGCAAGTGCACGTTTGGTATTTTCTTCCTGAACGGCATAAGCGATATCTACATCTGCACTTTCACCACCAAGTTGTGGGCGAATAGGTGCAATCGCAGCTTGAGATAATTCAGCGTTACGTAAAGCTTGCGCAACTGATTCAACAACAGCAGAATTCGACATCAATGTTTCCTTAAACTGCAAAAAATGGACTTATAGCGCTGTGACAGGAATCAGGAGTTGCCTCGGTTCAGCATCTGCAATCGACTTTGCTGCCCGTCCTTCACATGAAACGCATCTATCTTTAAACCACTTTAGAATCAAGATTTTCAGCTTTTCATGCCAATACTTATTTTATTTATGACTATAGTTAAATCCTATAATTTCAGTTGGTTTTATTGATTAAAAACAAAAACATAAAGTTATTTTTCTAAATATTAAACTACCCATAAAGCGCCGAAAAATTCATCTTCCTGTTAAAAAAACAGTCATCTACGACTAAAAGATTAGATTATTCGTTTATTTTTCACACAAACCCACATATAACTGTTGAAAACAAGAGGTTTTTAAAAGCCCGATTTAAAGGATTTTAACGATGCTTCCTTTTTGTTACAGCGCGTCATCGCCAGTCTCAAACAAAAAAAGGAAAGCGAACTTTCCTTTTCACACTGAATTAAAGATCAACATATTTGTTTTATACAGCTTCACTCAAACTTACGTACTGCAATAACAACTGTTGCAACTCTGCAACATCATGCGCAATCGACAATGGCTGAAAACTTTTCAACGTTTCCACACTATGTACTCCGTAGGACACTCCAATACGCGGCATCGAAATATTACGCGCCATTTCCAAATCGTAGGATGTATCCCCCACCATAATAGCCTGCTCAGCAGCGATGCCTGTTTCTGCTAATATTTCCGCAAGCATCAGTGGATCTGGCTTAGATTTAGTCTCACTTGCAGCACGTGTAGTAACAAATAAATCACGACTATTGGTTTGCGCCAATACACGATCCAGTCCTTTGCGACTCTTGCCTGTGGCAACAGCCAATTGTGTACCTGCAGCTCTCAGTTCATTTAACATTTCAGCGACACCTGTAAACCACATATCGCCCTTAGAGTTCGCCACATAATGCTCAGAGTAGCTTTGCAAAATGTCGTGATGCAGCTCAGGCACAGTCGGAAATAATCGCTGTGCCACTTCAGGCAGACCTAAGCCAATAATGCTTTTCGCATCGGCATCTGTTAATGGTTGTTCAAAAGTTTGAGCTGCAAACTTTAAGCTCGAGACAATTTGACCAACTGAATCAAATAAAGTGCCATCCCAATCGAAAATGACCAGTTTTACAGGTGAGTTCATATAAGGTTCCTAATATTTGATTCAGCTATTAAAGCCCTCTCCTGAGCAAGATTTAAAGCAATGCTTTTAAATTGAAGCGCAAGTGAAGGTTTAGGAGAGGTCAATTCACAACATCTCCCCTAGCCCCTCTTTAATTAAAGATGAAAACTTTCATAAGCATCAACATACAAGATAGATTAAAACTTACTCATCATCTTCTATAGACTTCACTACCTTGTCTGCCTTTTGTGCACGTAGCTGAGCCACAATGCTTTGCATATCTTCAGGCAAAGGCGCTTCAATCGTTTGATAACCAGGGATTTCTAAGCGCATTGCATGTAGGCACAAACGACGTGGCTTCGGGCCACGATATTCAGTTTCATGGCCGTATTTTTCATCACCCACCAATGGATGACCAATACTTAAACCGTGCACACGAATCTGATGGGTACGACCTGAAAGTGGAGATGCATATACCAATGTGGCATGCATAAAGCGCTCTTTAACATTCCACTGGGTTTTTGAGTCTTTCCCTT
Organism: Acinetobacter sp. YH01019; assembly: GCF_013420285.1. Classification (NCBI taxonomy): domain Bacteria; kingdom Pseudomonadati; phylum Pseudomonadota; class Gammaproteobacteria; order Moraxellales; family Moraxellaceae; genus Acinetobacter; species Acinetobacter sp. YH01019. The sequence continues at coordinate 188,207 of NZ_VOYM01000001.1, read as the reverse complement.
CTTTAGACACACGTACACGACGCTCACCATTAGCAAGTTCATAACGATGCAAAGGTTGATCAATCAGTTGCTTATCCAAACTCACCACGCCTTTTACTACAGCCGCATAGGTTTTTTGGATTTTGTGTTCGCGTAGCATGTCTTGTAAGCTTTTTAACACACTGCGTTTTTTAGAAATCATCACCAGACCCGAAGTGTCGCGGTCAATACGATGAATCAGTTCAAGATACTTTTTACCTGTTGCCGCACGTAAGCCTTCAATCAGACCATAAGCCACACCGCTACCGCCATGTACAGCGATACCTGAAGGCTTGTTCACGACCATTAAGCCTTCATCTTCATACACCACACGACTAAGCAGGCTTTGCGCAACTTTGTCAGATACGGGTGCCGCCGTTTCATCTTTTTGCTCATAGCGTATTGGCGCAACACGGACTTGATCGCCAATATTTAATTTGGTTTCTGCTTTTACACGTTTCTTGTTTACACGTACTTGGCTTTCACGAATCAAGCGATAAATGCGACTTTTAGGCACACCTTTAAGACGACTAAACAGGAAATTATCAATACGTTGACCCGCCTGATGCTCGTCCACTTCAAACCAGGTGACGCTTTGCCATTCTTGCGTAGAATTCATACAGTTACTGTGACCTAAAAAAAATACTAAAATTGAATAAAAAATGATCATTTAAGCTATACTTTTCGCAAGAAACATAAGCTTAGCCCATAGGCAGATGATGCAAGGTTTGATATAGTCAGCGCACGGAAACCACCGTAACTGAGTAAAAGTTGATTCATTTTCAGTATTCACTGCATTTGAACTTTCAACACATTACTCATTTTAGCTCGGAAAGGTCCCAAAAGAATTATGCCGACGCCGAAGGCTTATTATATCGGCAAAACAGCAAACTGTTGCGTTTAATTGTACCGTAGGTACATAAAACAGTTTGCCGCAAAAAAATATGCGCCAACCAAGGTTGGTTTTTAAACGTAAACTGATACACATCAGACCAGTCGCTCCCTGAAATATCTTCAGGCCACAACGTTTGATGCATTGGATCTGCACAGTTTGTAAAGGTACGACGATAATTCCGTATCAAGACGCTCTATCAGATATGAATGGATGCTCTTCGAGCAATGTGACAGTGAAAGTTACTCACATCCAATGCACCGTTTGTCCGCCAGTGAAAGAGTCAGGTGACTTTAATCGTTTAAAAGATTGAAGCCGTATTGCCATCATCAATACGTGAATCAAAAACCGTTGCCCACCAAAAGAAGGCCGGTAAAAATGCTCAGTACACACTTTTTGTGATCTGAGCACATTGATCCATGATGTGTGATGCTCGCTACGAATCAAGCGATGTTCTCCTGTGTATCACTATTAGGTGTTACACCCATGAAACGTATGTTGATTAATGCAACACATGCCGAAGAGATTCGCGTTGCACTTGTCACTGGTCAGCGTCTTTACGATTTTGACTTAGAGAATCGTACCCGTGAACAAAAAAAATCGAATATCTATAAAGGTCATGTGACCCGTGTAGAGCCCTCTTTAGAAGCCGTATTCGTTGAATATGGTGCAGGTCGTCAGGGCTTCCTGTCGATGCGCGAAATTGCGAATTCTTATTACAAAGCAGACCCTCGCCAAACTTCGAACATCCGCGAATTGATCACTGAAGGTACAGAACTTCTTGTTCAAGTGGAAAAAGAAGAACGTGGCAACAAAGGTGCTGCACTTTCAACATTTATTTCACTCGCTGGTCGTTATTTGGTATTAATGCCAAACAACCCGAAAGGTGGTGGTATTAGCCGTCAAATTTCTGGTTCAGTTCGTGAAGAATTAAAAGAAATGTTGGCGTCTTTAAATGTCCCTCGTGGCATGAGCGTGATCGTTCGTACTGCAGGCATTGGCCGTTCACAAGAAGAACTACAACTTGACCTACAGCATTTGCTAGACCTTTGGGCACAAATCCAAAGTACTTCAAACTCTGGCCCATCACCAATGTTGGTTCACCAAGAAGCAGGCGTGGTTACACGTGCTATTCGTGACTATTTACGTGATGACGTTGCTGAAATCTTAATTGACTCAGAACAAGCCTATAACGAGGCGTATAACTTCGTAAAAGCAGTTATGCCACGTCAACTCGACAAGCTTAAAACCTATACCTTGAATGAGCCTTTATTTGCACACTTTGCAATTGAAAGCCAAATTCAAACAGCTTATGAGCGTGAAGTGAAATTACCTTCAGGTGGTTCAATTGTGATTGACCAAACTGAAGCATTGGTTTCAATTGACATCAACTCAGCAAAATCAACTCGTGGTAGCGATGTAGAAGATACTGCACTCAATACCAACCTTGAAGCTGCTGAAGAAATTGCACGCCAATTACGCTTACGTGATATCGGTGGTTTAGTTGTGATCGATTTCATCGACATGACCAAAGACCGCAACCAACGTATGGTTGAAGCAAAACTTCGTGAAGCAACACAAAGCGACCGTGCCCGTATTCAATTCGGCCAATTGTCTCGCTTTGGTTTAATGGAAATGAGCCGTCAACGCTTACGCCCATCACTTGAAGAAGCCACTGGTTATGTTTGCCCTCGCTGTCATGGCACAGGTATGGTACGTGACCTACGCTCTCTATCACTTTCAATCATGCGCAAAGTGGAAGAAATTGCACTACGTGAACGTCATGGTGAAGTTCAAGTACAAGTTCCTGTTGAAATCGCTGCATTCTTATTGAATGAAAAGCGTCACAGTCTTGTTTATTTAGAGCAAACTTCAAATGTACGTGTGACTGTGCTTCCTCACCCACACTTAGAAACACCACATTACGAAATTTCGTATAATCCTGAAGGCTTTGCACCAACCAGCTATGAACGTACTGAAGCTACACGTTCAAGTGAAAAAGAGTTGGGCTACGAAGCATCTGAATGGCACTTAGGTGAAGAACAAGCTGCTGCGCAACAACAAGCACCTGCACCACAACAAGAAAAAGGCCATAAGAAGAACAAGCACCAACAACAAAATGTAGCTCAGCAAGCGCCTGTTCAAGTCGCAGCTCCTGCACCTACAGCATCAACCAGCCCATGCGCTTGGCTTGAAAACTTGTTTGTTCAAAAACAAGCAGCGACCGTTGATCAATCTCGCACTGCAAACAATGCAGCCGCAGCGATTGAGCAAATGGTGAACAACGGTGCTTCTAGCCGCGGTCAATTCGGTCAGATTAATGCTGCTGCATCTGTAGCAACTACTGATAGTAATGCTTATCTTGCACCTTCATCTGTTGTACATAAACAAGAACGTGACAGCTTAGAAAAAGCTGAACGTGAAGAAAAACGTCACAACAAGAAGCGTCCAAACAAGCACAAAGAAGCACGTGAACAAGATGCTCAATCACATCAAGTTCATGAAGAAGTGCTACAACCTTCACGTCAAGATCGCCATGAACAGCGCCAAGAGCAACGTTCAGACAACCGTCAAGATCGTCATGAATCACGTCAAGACAACCGTCAAGAACAACGTTCTGAGCGTCATGACAATCGCCAAGAGCAACGCAATGAATCGCGCCAAGACAACAACCGTCAAGAGCAACGTTCAGAGCGTCAAGACAACAACCGTCAAGACCAACGTGAAAATCGTCGCAATTCTCGCCGTCAGCACAACAACGAAAACACACAGCAAGATGTTCAAAACAATGAACAAACGCAGTCTGTTCCACGTCGTGACCGCAACAACCAGCAACGCCCGAACCGCCCAAATCGCCAACGCGATCAAAGCGTGTTAAATGAACAAGCGATTGCACAGGAAGTTGCTGCTGAACAGCAAACTGCTCCGACACAGCACAACCGCCAGCCGAAAGTTGAGTTAGTGAATGCACCTCAACAAGACGTTATGGCAACTGCTTTGGTGGTCAATGTAGATCAAGCACAAAGTGAGATCGTTGCATTAAATCCAGCGCCTGTTGAACAGGCTCAACAGCCAACTCCTGCTCCTGTCGTAGAAGCTGCTGCTGTTGTTGAACAACCTGTTGTTGCTGTGGAAGCTGAGAAATCAGAGCCACAACACAAGGCAAACGAGAAAAAACCAAGTCGTGCCAGCAATGACCCACGTCAACGCCGCCGCGAACAACGTGCAGCACGTGCTCAACAGGCACAGGCTCCAAAAATTGCGCCATCGCAAATCCCTGAACTTGCTCAATACAATGTGGGCAGCTTGATTCGCCATGTATATGGAGAAGATTGTTCAGTATTGATCGAGCAATTTGGACTACTTCCAACCTTCAACCGCGCGTTACAAAAATTTGCAGATGAATATGCTGCAAATCAAGCAACTCAGACTGAAGTAGCGGTAGAGAAAAAGCCTGTTACCCGTGATGTGCAAGTAGCAAAAGCAGCACCGCAAGCCGAACCTGCGCCTATGTTGGATTTAACTCCGCCAAAGCCAGCGTCTGACAATCGCGTTGCAAATGACCCACGTGAACGTCGTCGTTTAGCAAAACTTGCAGCTGAACAAGCGAAGCAAGATCATGTGAAGGCGGTTGAAGCTGCTGCACCTGCTGAAACAACAACTGAAGTAACACCTTCGGAAGTGGTTGAAGCACCAGTAGTGACTGAAGCGACTACAGCTGTTACAGAAAATGTAACACCAGCTGAAGTAGCAACAGAAGCGCCAAGTGAACCAGTTCAAGCTGAACTTGAAGTTGAAGCGCCGGTTGCAGAAGCACCGACGCCAAAAGCAAAAAAAGCTGAAGAACCGGCTCAAGTTATTGAAACTGAAAAGAAAGCCGATAGCTCAACTGAAGACAATGCAAACGAAGAAGGTGAAAAACCAGCTCGCCCGCGTCGTCCTCGTGGTCGCCCACCTAAGAAAGCGAACACCGCAGCTGAGTAATAATTTGCTTTTTTGCAGGTGATTAAAAAAATCCAGTCATTTCGGTGACTGGTTTTTTTTTGATACTTTTGTCAAATTAGGTTGATTGCACTAGATCGAAACGATTAAAAGACAATTGTAGAAATTGCTGCAAAATTATTGCAAAGAAATAAACCGTATCGGATTACGAAAAATAAATAGGATTCACATGAGCCAAACTACACAACACGACCTTATTGGGATTGCTGACGTCGCAGCAAAAATCCCCGCGTTTATTAGCAAAGTACCCAACTTGTTGAGTGGTCTTAAGCAAGCCTATTTACGTACCCCAAACACCCCTGCTGGCTTAGGCATCGCCTTTGAAAAAGCGGTAAAACGCAATCCCGAAGGTTTTGCACTGTATTTTGAAGATCAAAAATATACATATAACGAGCTCAATGAATGGGCCAACCAAATCGGTCATTACTACTTATCCCTTGGTGCAAAAAAAGGTGATGTGATTGCGGTAATGATTGAAAACCGCTCTGAACTCGTGGCAACTATTGTCGGCCTCGCAAAAATTGGTGTGACGAGTGCCTTAGTCAACACAGCTCAAGTCGGTAAAGTCCTTACACACAGCATTAACTTGGTGAAGCCCATTGCGGTAATTGTTGGTGAAGAATGCCGTCAAGCTGTTCAAGATGTCCGTGACGATTTAACCGTTGCAGCAGATCGCCTCCATTGGTTTGCCGACCAAGCCACACGTATTGATGCAGGTAAAGCGCCTAAAGGCTTTATTAACCTTGCAGAAACAATTGATCAATTTCCAAAATTTAACACTCCAACCACTGCCAGCGTGAAAGGTAAAGATGGTTTGTTCTACATCTATACTTCGGGCACCACAGGTTTACCTAAAGCCGTTATCTTCACCAATAGCCGCTGGACTTTGGCGTATGGTACTTATGGCCACGTCCTAAATCTCAATAAAGATGATGTGATGTACGTAACGTTGCCGCTTTATCATGCAACAGGTACGGTGGTGTGCTGGTGTGGTGTCATTGCAGGTAGTGCTACCCTTGCGCTACGTCGTAAATTTTCAACATCATCGTTTTGGAAAGATGTACAGAAATTTGATGCTTCAGCTATTGGTTATGTCGGTGAACTCTGCCGCTACCTGATGGACGCGCCTGTTTCGGAGCTTGAAAAAGGCCATCGTGTGAAAAAAATGATTGGTAACGGTATGCGACCAAACATTTGGGACAAATTCAAAGAACGCTTTGGCGTAGAAGAAGTACTTGAACTCTATGCATCAAGTGAAGGCAATGTTGGTTTTAGTAACGTATTTAACTTTGACAATACTGTCGGCTTTTCGCCTACCCCGTATGCCATTATTCAATTTGACAAAGAAAAAAATGAAGCTGTACGTGATGCCAAAGGCTGGTGCAAAAAAGTCAAAAAAGGTGAAGTGGGCTTATTGGTCGGGAAAATCACGCGTCGCTCTCCATTCGATGGCTATACTGATGCCGAAAAGAATAAGTCTGTGGTGATGAAAGACATATTTAAACACGGTGACTCATTCTTCAACACAGGTGATTTGGTACGAGACATCGGCTTTAGACATGCTCAATTTGTCGACCGTTTAGGCGATACTTTCCGCTGGAAAGGCGAAAATGTATCTACCACTGAAGTGGAAAATATGGTCAGTGAATATGAAAAAATTGCTGAAGCAGTCGTGTATGGCGTTGAAATCCCTGACACCAATGGCCGCGCAGGTATGGCAGCGATTACCCTCACCGATGCAGCTGAATTAAACGAACAAGATTGTAGCGCCATGGTTAACTTGTTTAAGAAATCACTCCCAGCATATGCTGTTCCAGTATTTTTACGTATTCAAAAGCAAGTAGAAACCACGGGGACTTTCAAATATCAAAAAAATAAGCTGAAAGAACAGGCATTTGATCCTAAGCAAACTGATGATCGTTTATTGGTATTGCTGCCAAACGCAACGGCTTACTGTGATTTAACTCCTGAAATTTATGCCAATATTCAGGCATATAAATACCGTTTTTAAGCAAATAGCGCTCATTTTAGCGACAGATATCCGCTAAAATGAGCTACTTTGTTGTATTTATAATCAAACAAAAGCAAGTTTATGAATTTTTACTTGCGCTTGAAGCAGATCTTGCTACAATACGCACCATCAAGCGAAATGGGTCGTTAGCTCAGTTGGTAGAGCAGTAGACTTTTAATCTATTGGTCCCGCGTTCGAGTCGCGGACGACCCACCATTTCCTTCGATACCACAAGATGGGTCGTTAGCTCAGTTGGTAGAGCAGTAGACTTTTAATCTATTGGTCCCGCGTTCGAGTCGCGGACGACCCACCATCTTTTTAAAACATCAGTTTTAGAATACAATCTTGTAGATACCCCCTAAGGGTCGTTAGCTCAGTTGGTAGAGCAGTAGACTTTTAATCTATTGGTCCCGCGTTCGAGTCGCGGACGACCCACCATTCTTTCTTAGGGCTTCTTTCTTCCGGCATGCGAAGAATATGAAACCTGCAAGTTCCGACCAAGACAAACCATCTCCCTAAGGTTTTGATTCGCCATTCTCGTTGTTTGCTATATCGATGTTGCGAAGTATCATTCTTGTCTGACTAGATTAAGTATTTGATTTAAAAATATTAGATGACAAATCTTCCCTAGTTTTCAAAACTACACGCTTCGCTTATCTTGCAAAAATTTTAAAATCTTATTTTAAAATTTTCTCAGGGTTGTTAGCTCAGTTGGTAGAGCAGTAGACTCTTAATCTATTGGTCGTGGGTTCGAACCCCACACAACCCACCAATTATTATTAAGCTTCAAAAAAAATGGCATTCAATGCTTTGAACGCCGCTCACATTTACATCAATATTTTTTAAACACAAATTAAGTTCATTATTATTGATCTTTGACCAATTCGTATGCTTGTTGCGGCTCAGGATAACCTTGCGAAAAGAGTTCTTGATTTCGGTCTTCTTGTTCAATCCCCTTACGAATTTTATCTAAATCCATCACAATTCTGTTTTCATCAATGACTTTATAATAAAAATTTACACCTTCTTTACGATGTACTACCAGTTCTTGATGTGCTTGATCGACGGTCCAAGTGTCCTTCCGATAATTGACATTATTTCCTGGCTGTGGCGCTTTATCAGCAAAGACTTTGCCAAATTGAATAATGCTGCGGTGTACTGTTCCATCAGGCAATAAATTTAGAATGAAATCTGCATTGCCTTCCTTACAAGGAATAAAATTATCATCACATTTTACATTGGCATGAAAACGGCCAATAAATACTTTGGCATGCTCAGGTACAGGTACAGGTACAGGATCTAAACCACTATCATGCGGTATTGTTGCTTGACCAGCAATTTCAGTCAGTTTTTTGCCATGATCAGACTGTGCCTCTGCATGGGTTGGCTGTATTTCTTCAGTTGGTTGATTATTCGTTGAATTTTTTTCGGCATTTTCAGGCGTATTTGAAGAACTACACGCCACACCAAATCCACTGCATAAAGCGATTACAGCATATAAAGAAAAAGATACTGATCTGGGCTGAGTAGCCATTTTTTTCATCATTAGTCAGAACCAATTTCAATCTTTGGAATGAATTAAATTAATACTTGATCAATATTGTAACGATTTCTCTACAACTGTACACATATATTTTAATAAATGTTAGCTATATCTCATTGTTATCATTGATCTTTAATTAAGATCACTCTTGTTTGGCTCATTCTAAAGGCAAACTTATCAAGGACTGGCAAAAGATTACATAACTTTACTTTTTTTCGAATCATGGCTCTTTAAATCGTTAACTGAATCACCATCTATATTGTATGGGTCAATTGATGATTCATTTTCGATTTCAAAGGAGAACTGAATGGCCAATGTTGGTTTATATCGCTCAAACCGCTCTAACATGATTGCTGGTGTGGTGGGAGGTATTGCTGAACGTTTTGGTTGGAACGCTAATTTACTGCGTATTATCTTTATATTTGTTTCGTGTTTAAGTGCTGCTTTCCCAGGTATTTTGGTGTATTTGGTACTTTGGTTAGTGATGCCTAAATCACAAGACAATCTATACTCGACCAATCGCTATTCAGACTCTATGCGTACTGTGAATGATGACAGACGTTAATATCCCTTGACCTCAGTTTGGTCGCTACGGTCTCTTCCCCAAGTTTCCGTAGCTTTTTTTTGTCCAAAATTTAGCTTTAAAATACTTAAATTCAGTGAATCTACGGCTAATGATTATGTTGCTGTAGTGCGTTCAATTGTTGAGACAAGGCGGCAATCATATCGGCGCGACTAATCATACCCACCAATTTTTTCTGCTCGACCACAGGAATATAGTTAAATGAACGCTCGACAAAATATGGCACCAAATCTTGAATGGGTTGATCCGGCTGAACGGTAACAACTTTAGGATTCATAATTTGATACACATGATTTTCCCAACTTGCTTTTGGATCTGCCGCACGTTTAAACCATTCCACTACATCGTATAAAGCTAAATTGCCTACCAATCGATCTAAGTCACTGACCACAGGCAGACTCATTAAATTCACTTGTTTAAATTTATCTAGTGCAGATTGAATATCATCTTCCGCACGTAAATAAATCACCTGCTGGCTCATAATATCTCGACAACTAAATTGGCTCGTACCACGACGGCTGGCTAACTGCTGTGCCTCTAAAATGATTTTTTGTAGATCATATTCACTAATATCTAAAAGCTGACTTTGCTGCTCTAACACTTGCTGAATATCTGCCGGTTGAATCGAGACTTTTTGAGTTGGTGTTGGATCTACCGTGCGTGTATTCACTTGTGCTTTTTGTGGATATTGTTTACCCAATAATCGGTTATAAATAATTGCAACCACCATCAACAATACTGAATTTAAAAGCACTGGATAGAACAAGAAGGCATAACCTAAATCATGAACAGCCTCACCACCCAAAACGGCTGTAATCGCCACTGCCCCACTTGGTGGATGCAAAGAATCTGTGGTCATCATTAAAACAATGGCTAAAGCAACCGCAATACTAAAAGCTTCGGTTAAATTGGGTATAAACATGGCGCAGGTCACGCCAATTAACGCCGCAAGCGTATTACCAACAACCATATTCCATGGCTGTGCTAATGGACTAGCAGGTACAGCAAAGAGCAACACAGATGAAGCACCCATCGGGGCGATATACCATGCATTTAAGTCACCTAGCGCTAACCAACTAACAAAAGAAGATAAACCTAAACCAAATAAAGCCCCAACCCCACAAAGTATGCGGTCTTTGAGTGGAAGAACTTTAAAATTCGGTTTTAGCGTGTTGAGCCAAGCTGATTTTGCGTGAAACACGAGATACCTTGTTTGTTTTTTTGCGAGATGTTGCAATTATAAAGGCATGCAAACAATAAGATGTATTCAACTTACATCTTTATCTTATAAATTTTACTTTTGATCCTTTTCAATTTGAATACGCCGCTTACTTGCGTAGTTTTATCACAAGAAATGAGCCTAAAAGGCTCATCATGTTTTACTGATACTTAAAATAAAAAATCTATCAGCACTCACATCTGTACCTGCTAAAGTAAAAGAACATTTAGGCGGTCAGCTTATTCATCTTTATCAATCAAATCTTCACTTCCATAAATAATTTTCTGAGCTGTTTCATCATACACAATAGGAAACCACTCATAATAAGCCGAAGGGATTCGTTCAACTCGAATACGTCCAATCACATAATTATGCCCACCCAATAAATCAACTGTGAATCGAGCTGGACGAGCGATAATTAGCTGTGAATTATGATCAATGACGAGCTCAGTTTTCCCCTGTTCTACAGCGGTGGTAAACCGACCGTGGATAGGTGAGTCAAAGGCCATTCCTCGTGTGACTTTTCGAGTCCCCTGCTGACCATTGACCTCAAGCAAAAGACCTTCGCTCATTTGATACTTTGAACTAACCACTAACTGCTGCTTAATCACCTTCTTACATTCCACGTTGCAAGAATTAGTAATGGTCGCAATTTTTGAAGCGTGAAGTGATGAATCTGAATACAAAGCTACAGGCGTCGTACTACAGGCAGATAGCACCATACTTATCACAATAAAAGACTTCTTAAACATTGTTATCGCTCATCATTAAATTTATTCATCCACTTTATGCCACAAGTAACTACGTTTTTATTATGTACAATTGGAAAATATAAAATTCTGCACATCATTAAAACATCAAAGCTTGGTTCAAGAGCGATTAACCCTTTGCCACACACCCCCAAAATCCTTATAATTGAGCACAATTTTTATCTAATTTTAAGTGGATGACCATGAGTCGCGCCATATCGCATATTGATACCTTCCAAGGCTTAATTCTTGCCTTACAAAACTACTGGGCTGAACAAGGCTGCGTCATTCTTCAACCTTACGATATGGAAATGGGTGCAGGTACATTCCACACTGCAACTTTCCTACGTGCTTTAGGCCCTGAAACTTGGAACGCGGCTTATGTTCAGCCTTCTCGTCGTCCTAAAGATGGCCGTTATGGTGAGAACCCTAACCGTCTACAACACTACTACCAATTCCAAGTCGTGTTGAAGCCAAACCCAGACAACATCCAACAGTTGTACTTAGATTCTCTAAAAGCGATTGGTATTGATACCCTTGTTCACGACATTCGCTTCGTAGAAGACAACTGGGAATCTCCAACACTTGGCGCATGGGGCTTAGGTTGGGAAGTGTGGTTAAACGGTATGGAAGTGACTCAGTTCACTTACTTCCAGCAAGTCGGTGGTGTTGAATGCTACCCAGTGACTGGCGAAATCACTTACGGTCTTGAACGTTTAGCAATGTACCTTCAAGGCGTAGATTCAGTTTACGACTTGGTTTGGACGAAAGGTCAATTTGGTACTGTGACTTACGGCGACGTATTCCACCAAAACGAAGTTGAACAATCCACTTACAACTTTGAATATGCCAACGTTGAAAAAATGTTTGAGCTATTTGATTTCTACGAAGCTGAAGCAACTCGCTTGATGGAAGCTGAACTTCCACTTCCTGCATATGAACAAGTGATTAAAGCATCACATAGCTTTAACTTGCTCGACGCGCGCGGTGCAATTTCGGTGACTGAACGTCAACGTTATATTTTACGTGTACGTACTTTGGCACGTGCGATTGCACAAAGTTATGTGGCTGCACGTGCGAAGCTGGGCTTCCCAATGGCAGAACCGGCTTTACGTGATGAAGTATTAGCTCAACTTAAAGCACAAGTTGAAGCGGAAGCAAAAGTTGAATCTAAGGAGAGCAAATAATGTCTAAACATACAGTATTGTTCGAATTAGGCTGTGAAGAACTTCCACCAAAAAGCTTAAAAAAATTACGTGATGCACTTCAAGCTGAAACGGTAAAAGGCTTAAATGATGCAGGTCTTGCATTTGATGCGATTGAAGCTTATGCAGCGCCACGTCGCCTTGCATTGAAAATTGTCAATGTAGACGGTGCACAAGCAGACACACAAAAACGTTTTGATGGCCCTGCTAAACAAGCAGCGTTTGATGCTGAAGGTAAACCAACTAAAGCTTTAGAAGGCTTTATGCGTGGTCAAGGCATCACTGTTGATCAAGTATCGACTTTCCAAGCGGGTAAAGTTGAAAAAGTTTGCTACTTAAAAGATGTAAAAGGTCAAAGCCTTGATGTGCTTTTACCGCAAATTTTACAACACGCTTTAGATAACCTCCCTATCGCAAAACGCATGCGTTCAGCGGCAAGCCGTACTGAATTCGTGCGTCCTGTGAAATGGGTCGTATTGCTGAAAGACAATGCTGTCATTGATGCAACCATTCAAGATCATAAAGCGGGTAACGTGACTTATGGTCATCGTTTCCATGCACCTGAGGCGATCACACTTGCGCATGCAGATGAATACCTTGCGAAGTTAAAAGCAGCGCACGTTGTGGCATCTTTTGAAGAACGCCAAGCGATGATTGACCAACAAGTGAAAACACTTGCTGATGAAGTCAATGCCATTGCGATTGTGCCTGCGGATCTTCGTGACGAAGTAACTGCATTGGTTGAATGGCCTGTTGCGCTTCGTGCAAGCTTTGAAGAACGCTTCCTTGCTGTGCCGCAAGAAGCGTTGATTACAACGATGCAGGACAACCAAAAGTACTTCTGCTTAGTAAATGCCGACAATAAGCTTCAACCATACTTCATTACCGTTTCAAATATTGAGTCGAAAGACCCGTCTCAAATTATTGAAGGTAACGAAAAAGTTGTTCGTCCACGTTTGTCAGATGCTGAATTCTTCTTTTTACAAGATCAAAAGCAACCGCTTGCATCTCGTAAAGAGAAACTTGCAAACATGGTATTCCAAGCAGAGCTTGGTACGTTATGGAATAAGTCTGAACGTATTGCAAAATTGGCTGTGGCTTTGTCTGCTATCACAGGTGCAAACCCAGCAGATGCTGAAAAAGCAGCGCTACTTGCTAAATGCGACTTAACTTCTGAGTTAGTGGGTGAGTTCCCAGAGCTTCAAGGTATTGCAGGTACTTACTATGCACGTATTGAAGGTGAAAATGATGAAGTTGCTGAGTCTTTAGGTGAGCAATACTTGCCTAAGTTCGCGGGTGATGTGTTACCAAAAACCAAGACAGGTACAACGCTTGCTCTTGCAGACCGTTTAGATACGCTCACAGGTATTTTTGGTATTGGTCAAGCGCCTACGGGTTCGAAAGACCCGTTTGCACTTCGTCGTTCTGCGATTGGTATTTTGCGTCTTGTGACTGAAAATAATTTAGACGTTTCGATTGAGGATCTAATCAAACTTGCACTTGCTGCTTATGGCGATGTATTGAAAGATCACGATAAGACTTTAGCTGATGCTGTTGCATTCCTTGAAGGTCGTTACCGTGCGAAATACGAAGACCAAGGCGTTGCAGTTGATGTGATTCAAGCTGTTCAAGCACTTTCTCCAAAATCTCCGCTTGATTTTGACAAGCGTGTAAATGCCGTGAATCATTTCCGTGACTTGCCTGAAGCTGCTGCATTGGCGGCTGCAAACAAGCGTGTTGCTAACATTCTAGCGAAAGAAGCTGCCCCTGAAGGCGCTGTGGTTGAAGCCAACTTGGTTGAAGATGCTGAAAAAGCATTATTCGCTGAACTTGCGAAAATCACACCTGTGGTTGAGCCGTTATTTGCTGCGAAGGACTACACTGCTGCCCTTTCTGCACTTGCTGCACTTCGTGCGCCAGTCGATGCATTCTTTGACGGTGTAATGGTAATGGCAGATGATGCTGACCTAAAAGCGAACCGTTTACGTATGCTTGCACAGCTTCGTGACTTGTTCACAAAAGTGGCTGATATTTCGGTGTTACAACACTAAGTTTAAGCATTAATAAAAAACCCGCTTTAAAGCGGGTTTTTTTATGCCGTTTGAAATCTAGGTAAAATCCTGTTAGAAATAGCGGGATTTTTTGATAAGAACAATATATGAAAAGTATTACAGTCAATCATCCTTACCGCCCAGATCTCTATCTTTTTATCTTACATGCAGTATTGATGGCATACAGCTTTTACCTTTGGAAGGTTTATCCATACATTCCAACCAAGCCAGATATGGGTGCTTTATTCTTTTTGATTATTTCTGTTTTGGGTGGATTTATTGGAATCGTCATCATTGCTGTGACTTTGCCCAGATTAGACCGCACTGTGCGTTACTTAACGCTTTCAAAATTTGTTTTAAGTTTGGTGTATTGGTTGTCGAGCACAACCATTTTCGTTTTATTTGGCAGTACTAAATTTATATTCAATAATCCCCTTGTACTATTTGTCTTCGTTTTTCTATTTTTTAGCAGCCTGTATTTTTCAATTATTCGCGTTGCAGACATGCGTAAGAAAGACTGGCTGATTTTGGGCGGGATATTGGGTGGAGTAGTATTATTGTTCTTTTTGCCAAAACTTTAATCGCTAAATAACCCAGCTAAATCTTCATGAATTGTTTAAGATAATGTACTAATAATTCAATGAGACCGTTTGAAATACTAGATAAATCACTTCTTAATACATCAATGTGAAAAAGATCTTCTGTTGCACTCAATATCTCGTTTTAAATAAAGACGAATAAGACTTGAGCAAATAAATCTCGGCATGCTAAAAATAACTCAAACTAAATAAAATGAAATACCTATGATGAATGAAAAATTACTTAGCTTTGGATTATTGATTCTATCTATTTCTTCTGCAAATGCTGGAACTGAAATGACTCATTCTCGAATCATCATTTCTTCACCCGATACCGTTGCAAGTTATGATTGCGCGGGACGCTCAGTGAATATTCCTGCTCCAGATAGCCGTATTACTCTAAAAGGCAGTTGCCCGATGATTACGGTTGCAGGTCCAAATACAACGGTCTATGTAGAATCAGTCAATAAAATCAATATTTATGGGCCAAATTCGAAAGTGTATTATCAAAAAAGCACCCATCCATCACGCCAAGTCAGCATCAATGCCGTTGGTCCAGGAAGTGCAGCCTATAAACGTTAAATATTAAGTGAATGAAGTTGAATTTAGGATTAAGACTTAAATCTATAGCCAATAATTCACCAATTCCCTATACTCAACCTTAACAACACTCAACAAGAAAGAAACTTATGAAATTGAAAGCATTCATTTTGACTGGTCTTGCGGGTCTAACACTTTCTGCATGTACATCTGCACCAACAATTCCGCAACTTGAAACAGGTGTATTACAAGAAGTTCAAAACATTGATGTCTATCCAGATACCACGGATAACAAAGCAAAACTGACTAAATTTGTAGATAAATGCGTGATTGAATTTACAGGCAATTTAGAAGAAGCAAAATCGGTTGAACAATGGTCATTTAAAGGCTTAACCCTGATTTCAGGTGGTACAGCAACCTTTGCCAAAGATGGTACAAGTTCAGCGCACAATTTTGATTTAAATGCGGCGGATGTACAAAAGAACTTCCTTGCATTACGCAGTCATTTTGCTAAAGATGCGCTTACACAATGTGAATAAATAATAAAAACCATATCTCCAAAATGGAGGTATGGTTTCATTTTTCCTTGAATCTTGAACAATAATTCGTTCAAATCCATAATTTTTAATCATGAAAATCGTAACTAGCACCACACCACAGCAACGCGTAAAACACATATAAGCCACTGTATTTTCATAAAATTACAATACTGCATTAACTTAACCAAGTTTCCACACTTCAAACTTCCGCGTATCTGAGCTGTTATTGCATTGTGTGACTTATCGCACAAAACCACTTTTTGCTTTTTTTTACTCTTAAGATGTCCTCTGCTCCAAAAGCGCTAATGCTGAGTGCAACAGCAGCGTTCAATAAAAGAGGACAAATGCAAAGATGAAACCTTTATTTAAAACAACACTGATCACCGCAGCATTATTCGCAACCACTCCACTATTTGCGAACACCGCAGTAGAAGCCAATGCGAAAGTTGAAACACAGCAACCATCTGTACTGCAAAATTTAAAACAAGACATTAATCAATCTGCACATAAAGCAGGTGATAAAATTGAAAAAGGCGTCGATAAGACCAAAACATTCACTCAAGAAAAATGGCAAGACACCAAAGAATTTAGTGCAGACAAGAAGCAAGATGCCAAAGACAAATGGGCTGAACTAAAACAGTCTAAAGATGAGAAAGCCGAAGCATCTAAAGCTGAAATTGATGCCAAAAATGAACAAAACAAAGCCAAGCTAGATGAACGTAAAGCACAGCTTGATGAAAAAGCAGCAAAAGACAAAGCAAAACTGGATGAGCGTAAAGCCAAAGTTGACAATAAAGTAGATCAAACCAAAAGTTATTTAGGTGAAAAAGCGGATCAAAGTCGTCAATTTGCAAGTGAGAAATGGCAGCAAACTAAGGATAATTTCCAAAAAGGTCAACAAGCCAATGTCAGTGGTGGCAGCAATGTTCAGCTGAATACGCCTGTCGCTCAAGCAGAAGTTCATAGCTCACATGAAGCCTCTATTGGTGCGCATAAATAAGCATCTTTAGGCTTTCAAAATACTCTCCCTCCAGAGAGGAGGCTCACTTTCGCGTGAGCCTTTTTTATGCTGAAATGCTCCATACACCGTTCTTGTTTAAAGCTGTATTGATTTTGCTACCTTGGCTTTTTTCTATTCCGTTTTTTTCTATAATGCGTTAAAACCATTCATCAGTTAGAAAATCTATAAAATTCAGAGGTGAAGCCATAATGGATTTATTGAAAACGACTTTATGCCTTAGCCTAGCGCTGGCTGCACCCAGTTTATGGGCTCAGGTAGATGCAAATACACAACAAGGTACGCAAAGCGACACTAAAAAATTGGTCACACCTTATGGTGACAACCCAAACCTATTACATGTATGGGCTTATAAAGCACAAGAAGGTGTGGTTGGCGCAGCTAAAAATATTGGTGAAATGACTGAACGTGGCATTTCAAAAATCAAGCCGTCAGTTGACCAAGCATGGGACAACACCAAAACAGCGACCAATAATACAGTGCAGCAAGTTGATCAAGGCGCACAGCACGTCACTCAAAACGTAAATGAAAAACTTAAAGATACACGTGAAGCCATTACTGGAAAAAGCAGTCAGCCTGCACCTATTACGCAGCAATCTTTAAGTGAGTCATCTTCTGGCAGTCAAATCAATACCACGCCAAGCAACAATGCGGGACAAAATAGTAATCAATATCCGCAAAGTAGCTATCCATCAAGTTCTACTTCAACGACCTATCCAGTTACAGATTTATAATTTTTAGTCCTCTATTTTAAAGCTCAACTTTGGTTGGGCTTTTTTAAAGCCCAAATACAATCGTTTTGGTATTTGGCAATCTGCCTATAAAAACAATGATGTAATGAGAAAAAAATGCGAATTTTATTTGGTATGTTGCTAGGTATTCTACTCTGCGTTGGGTCTGTGATTGGCTTACAACGTTTTCCACAATTGCTAAAAAGTTATCCACAGTTGCAAGCTATTTTTCCACAATTGTATAACTCTCACCAATATAACCATGATGCCGAAGGTAAATTATTACAAACCTTAGAAATGCTAGATGACGAAGAATACAAATCGACTGAAGGCAATAAAGTGACACTGTATCAACTCGACGATCAATGCAAAATAAACCTTTATGTTTTTGGTGAATCCTATCAGAGCCTAACAAGTTATTATTTTCACAAAGGTCAGATTTTACGTGCCTATGAAACATATCTGACTTATCCAAACGGTGGCTTTTACGCTGAACCCAATACTAAAGAGCCTTTTAAACTTGAAAAAAGTTATTTACGAATCATGATGCCAAACAATATCGAGACTGAACTTGAATTTAAACAAATCAAAAATCATTTCAATGCTAAATTTTTGAAAAATTGCTAGAAGCTTCCTTTACATATTCTCTAAGATCTACCTAGCGAATAGGTGAATTTCATCAACTCAAATTTAGCTATTAAATTAAGCATTAAGGAGCAGGTTTGAGATATCGCCTACGTACAAACGATGCTGTACAGATTTGAATAAGCATCAACAGGCAAAATGGATAGTCAACCCAGACTGATAAATGATCAATATGAGCAACCAATCCAAAGACAGAAAAATAGACCTGTCCCACAATAATAGGTACTACAACAAGCCATAGTCCCCAATACCAATAGCGATTTAAAAAATCAATAAGTGCTAAGACGAAATGCGCAATAAAAAATACCGAAACCAGCACAACTTGTAAGGTCGGCATAAATTTATGAACTTCAAAATCGGGGTTCTGGAATAAATAATTTTCACTGATATTTAGTACATAACTGTACCATACCCAAGAGATGCATGCGGTAAAGAGAATCAGCATGCAAAATAATCTTAAACTTTTTTTATTGGCAAGATCGACCTGCATAGACATCCCTATTTATATAGAGCTTTGTTCAAAAATAAGGTTCCTTAAACTCGTTTTAATTCACCTGCCGAATGACCATCCCCGCTTTAAAGGCCTCTACATTTTCCACCAATTGCTGCACAATGCGTTGTCTTGCATCGACGCTGCCCCAGGCACTGTGTGGAGTAATGATTAAATTCGGAATGCTCGCATCTAACAGTACATTACCATCTTTGGGTGGTTCTACTGTCAGTACATCGGTCGCTGCACCAGCAATCTCCCCAGCTTTTAAAGCATCTGCCAAAGCGGCCTCATTCACGACACCACCACGCGCACAGTTAATTAGAAAGGCTGAGGACTTCATTTTTTCAAGTTCTTCACGGCCAATTAAATCACGCGTTTCATCGCTTAATGGGCAGTGTAATGACAGAAAATCAACCTGTGGTAACAGCTCAGCAAAAGGAATTCTTTTCTCACGTGCAGGACGGTTTGGTAAAGCTGCAATTTTAACTTGCATGCCGAAGGCCTCAGCGAGCTTTGCAACGGCCTGACCTAACTCACCATAACCGACTATGCCTAAGGTTTTTCCCGAAAGCTCCATAATTGGGTAATCCATCAAGCAAAACTGCGTGGATTTATTCCATTCACCCGTACGTACTGCACGGTCATATTTCAGTAAAGATGTTGCCAAATTCAACATCAGCATGATGGTATGTTGTGCTACTGCGGCAGTGCCATATCCCTGACAATTACACACCACAATGTCTTGCTCACGTGCAAATTCAAGATCCACATTATTGGTGCCTGTTGCAGAGATCAAAATAACTTTAAGCTGTGGATTGTGCTGCATGTGCTCGGCATTGATCTGTACTTTATTGGTGATAATCACCTCAGCATCAGCAATACGTTCTGCGACTTCAATCGGTGAAGTTGCAGGATAAACAGTCCATTGATCAAACTGTGCTGCTAGGGCACGAAAATCCAAATCATTTTTATCCAATGATTGATAATCTAGAAATACTGCTTTCATGCCCGCTCCTTGTTTGCTGCACTTTTCTCGTTTTAGATCTGTCATTATTAAACCCTGCTCATGCCATTATTTCAATGACTCGCAGTCCGTACAGATATTAAAAAACTCGCTATTTCGCGGGTTTATCAAGATGATGTCGGAGTGAATTTCTTATTTTCAGCACCACATAAATGGTTAAAATGGCTAAGACCATCATGCCACTGCTAAAGATTAAAATGGTTGAACTAAAACCCTGTGCATACACTGGATTTGTCACCAGTGACGCAATAAACAATACAGCAAGCATCTGTGCAGATTGCATACTGATACCCCTCATATTCCTTATGATGAATGGAATGGTATGACTAATTTTTATACCACCTTTCATTCATCATAATCCCTTATAAAAAATAAGCAATAGGGGCTTTTTGATCAAAAGTTTAAATTTGACTGTCTTCCAGCTCAGTCACAAACTGGCATTGTGATCCAGATTGTTCAGTAAATATGGCCTGCCCATATTCATCACTGCTGAGTAAAAGCTGTTTATAGTTCACCGTGTAGTAACCTGCATATTTCTGCATGAGTACAGGATGCATCCCTGAGGGCAAATCCTCCTGTGCAGAAATTAACTTCATGACCTGACGATCATTCATGACCACCATGTAGCGTTCATCTTGTAAATAAACATAAACCAAACCCGTACCTTTGGCTTGAAGTGGAATCAAAAATTTATGATTCAGCTCGATCACACCTGCGGCATAACATTCTATTTTTTGACTAATGACATTAAATACCAGGCCATGCGCATATTGATCCAACAGTAAGCTACGGCTTTCCTGTGGCATAAAAGTGTTAATCCCGAGTTTATTTAAATCCTGCTCACTTACCTGTTTATTATTAAATAAGGCACGCAACAAAGTCTGCTTTTGTTTAGCATCAAAAAACTGCGGATCGAGCTGAAAATGGTTATTTTTTAGAATTTGACCTAAGGCAATACGATGGCGCGAAAGTAAATTTTCAATCACTTTACGATAATAAAATTTACTATTCTTTTTCACTTTACGCATTTTTTGATAAAAATACTGCGCATCAAAAGTGTGACGTAAAAAGTCATTCAGTAGCTCGGAACTGGCAAGTACAGCAATTGCATCATGTCCGGTAAATGGTAAATGCAGCACATGTACATGCGGAATCAGTGCCTGCAATTTTTCAAAATGTGCACGATCTTCAGGACAGTATGGGTCATACACCACAATGTATTCACGCTCAGTCGAAACATCGTCGGCTTGAATCCGCATATTGGCATTTAAACTCGGCTGAAAGAACATGCCATAGCGCGTATCAACAATATCTTCAGGGTCAATCGAATACTGCGGCACCATACTGACCACACGCTGAAAATCAAATAATTTCGCGTATTTAATGGCCGCATAGCCGCCCATCGAGCCACCATAAGCAATACGAACTGTAAACTGCTCAAGGATGTGCTGAATTTCGGCAAACATGTTCTGCATAGATGCTGCTGGAAACCATGACTTTTGCTTTGGCATGACACCAATGACATTAAAATCATACTTTTGTAATGACTTTTCAGCATTGATACTTAGCCCTTTAGCACGGGTAATCAAATCACCAAATGAAAAGATCAGTTCACTGGAACTTCCAGGTTGAAAGATCACCCGAATTTGTTCATCTTCAAATATGATCTGCTTCTCTACGAGGGTTTGCTCAGTTCCTTGTTGCGTCACGCGGTTCCTTCCTGTCAGTTTCAAAGTTGTCATGCTGCGAATATGCTATTTTATAGAGGCCATACAGATAAAAAAGTGCAGAATATGACACAATCACTACATCCTGCCGCACAACAGGGCTTCAGTTCAGCAGCTGAACTGTATCAACAGGCTCGCCCTGACTATCCAGCGGCTATAACGCCATGGCTTCAACAACATTTAAATCTGTCTGAGCATGCGCGTTTACTCGACTTAGGCGCAGGGACTGGAAAATTCCTGAATTATATCCAACCACTCAGCCAACACATCACCGCCGTCGAACCTGTGGCTGAAATGTTAGCTGAATTGCAAAAAAAACATCCACATATCGAAACCCTCGCTGCACGCAGCGATAATATTCCCCTCAATAATCAGAGCATCCACGCAGTTTTTTGTGCCCAATCTTTTCATTGGTTTGCTAACCGCGAAACCTTACATGAAATTGCGCGTGTACTAAAGCCAGAAGGCTATTTAGTACTAATCTGGAATCAACGAGATATCAGCGTTGATTGGGTCAATGCGTTGGCCAATATCGTCAATGCACTTGAAGGAGATACACCACGTTATCATAGTGGTGAATGGCGAAAAGCCTTTGAACAACAGACGACTTTTCAATTGAGCGCTGAAACCACATTTAAACAACCGCATCAAGGTACAGTCGAACAAGTAGTTTCAAATCGTTTACTTTCGACCAGTTTTATTGCTGCCCTCCCAAGCGCAGAGCAACAACGCTTAAAGCAACAATTTGAACAAATCGTTGAACAATACACGGAAAAAAGTGCCCATGATGATATTGTTTTCCCTTATATCACTCATGTCTATGTCTTTAAAAAAATAAGTTAATCCTCAAGGAAATCATATTATGTCGAATCTGCCGTTAAAAAAACTCGCACTGATCATGTTATTGAGTAGTACATTCGGATTAACTGCTTGTCAAAAAACTTCAGAAAATGAACAGCAAAATGCTAACATTTCTGCGGATGATCAAATTATGCAAGAGCTCAACGCTGATCCAGTGAAAGTCTTTGCCAAAACGCCAGATGATAAACATGACATTCAGGCGCTGACGGATTTTGATACCCGTTTTACCGCCGTGAGCGATGACATGGAAGATGAGTTAATGCGTATGAAAGATGAAGGCTCATTAACAGCAGAGTTTGCTTTACAGCGTAAACAGGACAACATCCAATCTGCGCTCACCATGCTTAAAGCACTTGATTTAAAAAGCGAGCAAGGCCGCTATATTCAGGGTTTGATGTACCAATATTGGGATAATCAAGCGAATATGCTCAAGCAACAGCCCACAGATAAAGCCTCTGAAGGCGTTCCACAAAACGAAAGCATCAAAGGCTTAGGCCAGTTCATTCATGCTCAGGAACAATTAGGTCATTGGCAGGAACAATATCCCGAGCTTAAACATCCTGCTCAAGCTCAATAAATTAAATGTCTAAAAATGACTTAAATAAAAAGGGTTCCACGTGAACCCTTTTTATTTAGAAATACAACGCAAAAAATTAAGGACGCTCTGCATATTGCGGTAAATCATCATGAATACTGTCCCATTCTGCTTTTGAGCTAACGAATATATGGCAGACTGGCGCTTGCTGTATCGGTGTATCGAGTGTTCCTATCCGTAAGCGATAGTAATCTGGTGTATCGGCTTTAATACTGATAATCGGTGAACCACATTCCCCACAAAAGCAGCGCTGAGTGGTCGCTGTGGATTGAAATTTTTTCAGTACATCTTCGCCCGACACAATTTTGAAATCTGCTTTGGCTATTGGAGCATTGGTTGCATAGGCTGTTCCATTGGCTTTCCGACAACGAGAACAATGACACTCTACAATTTCACCAATGGGCCCATTAATTTCATAGCAGACCGCACCACATAAACAGCTGCCTGTATATTGTTGTTCTATGCGCATTATTCTGATGTCATTTGCTTTAAGAAGCATCAACATAGCACACTGCTCCGACGCATTTGTGACAATTTATGGATGCCTTAGGTAAAATAATTGCCCCCAATCCAGTTAAAACAAACCTAAACTGAATGAGCTAAATACTGATGTACACCTTGCCCTGCGGCACGACCCGTTGCAAAGCATGCCGTAAGTAAATAGCCACCTGTGGGCGCATCCCAATCCAACATTTCGCCACAGAGAAATACATAAGGATTGGTCTTTAATTGTAATTGCGAGCTTAAAGCATCACGTTTTACACCGCCAGCACAACTAATCGCTTCTTCAATTGGTCGAAATCCTGTTAGCGCGAGCGTTAAATGCTTAATCTTTTGTGCCAAAGCCATTGGATCATTCCAAAGATTTTTCGGCACCAACTCGCGAACGACAGCAGATTTAGTAGCATCTAAGCCCGCTTTACGCCAGACTTTACTCAACGACTGCTTTTTAGAAGGCTGTAATTTTTTTGCCAGTTGCTCAATACTTTGGTCTGGCAGCAAATCCAGTGACAACTGCATCGGCAGCGCATCTCGGAAGCGTTGACGTAGCGCTCGACCTTGCTTATAGATTAAACCACTTTCCAAACCATAATGTGAAATCACAATATCGCCTTGGGTCGCGGCAGCGCCTCCAACCCAAGCATGAACGCGTTTTAATGGCTGCCCAAAAACCGGCTGCATAAATGCAGACCATGGATATTCCACACCGGCATTGCTCGCTTGGAATGGCTCAATCGCATCCTTACTTAACCATTTTTGCCACGCACCATCACTACCTAATTGCGACCATGACACTGCGCCACAAGCCATCACAATCGCATCAAATTTTTCAGTCTGTACTGCATGACCTTCAAGTAAATTTTGAATGCGTAGTTGATTATCCTGCAAGTCTAAAATTTGATGACGATAATGAAATTTAATACCCTGTGCGGTCAAGCGCTTCAACCATGCTCGCAGTAAAGGGGCTGCTTTCATCTCAATCGGAAATACGCGACCCGATGAACCAATGTAGGTTTCAATCCCCAGACTTTTCATCCAGCTTTGAATCCACTGCACATTCCATTGTTTCACCCATGGACTGAGCCAATCAACTTGATCATAACGCTGCACAAATTGTTCTATAGGTTCGGCATGCGAAATATTTAACCCCGTTTTACCTGCCATGAGAAATTTACGCGCCGCTGAAGGCTTTTGCTCATAAACATGTATCTCATAGTCATGCTGACTTAAGACTTCAGCCGCCATCAAGCCTGCCGGACCTGCACCAATAATTGCAATACGCTGAGTCATGCCCAATTATTCCGCCTGTTCTTTGACAGGATTTTGTCCCTGTAAAGGCTGAAAATCATCAAAACGTGTTACATAGTCAGCCGGTTTGGTAATGATTAACTGCTGACACAATTCACCACGTTCCAAATACTTAATTTCAAAATGCGTGCGTGCTGAAGTAGTTGCAATTTTTTCCTTAACGAATGGCAGTTTCCATACATCAATCAATTGCTGCTGCGCTTCTTCAATATATTCAGGAATATTACTCGCCAAGGTAATTTGACCACCCGGCTGCAAACGTGACAATAAAAACTCAAAGAATGGCATATTTAACCAACGCTGTGCAGGATTATGCGGTTCTGGATTCGGGTACAGAATAAAAAACTGTTGTACTTGCGCAGGATGCAAGGCATGCACCACCCAAGGAATCGCATCTGCATGTACAGGGCTAAGATTTTGCTGCCCTTCAATTTGATGCTGTTTTTGCATCGCCACAAATTTTTCACGGGTGCGCTCTACTGCTATTAACTGAAACTCAGGATGTTGTGCAGTGAATAATAAGGCGTGCTTTCCTTTGCCTGCACCAATTTCCACACAAATTGGAGTTGGCTGAATGGATTGAAAATCACGGGGAGCATGCATACGCTGCGCTTGAAATTGACGAATAGGCATAAACAGATCAAACTAAACAGAACCGCATAAGTCTAACAACTGCGACTGTTTTTGCCTAATTGAATCATCCATTTTCGCTGGAGTTGCCCCATGCCAACCACCATGAACTGCCCTCGCTGTGGCAAACTCACCACATGGGAAGACAATGAATACCGCCCATTCTGCTCAGATCGCTGCAAATTGATTGATCTTGGTGCTTGGGCCAATGACGAATATCGCCTGCCAACCCAAGATGCGCCTCAAGCTGATGGTGGCCGTGAGGAAGATCAGTTCTAAATACGTTTAGCTCAGATTTAAATATAAAAAAAGTTCCAATAAAAAAAGGTCTACCGCAGTAGACCTTTTTTATTTTATCGAATCCAGTTAAAGCATATTGATTAACCGGCTTTACCCGCAACAAAAGGATTGTGCTGCTTTTCATAGCCAATGGTACTCATTGGCCCATGCCCAGAAATAAACTGAGTATCGTCAGGTAAACTAAAGCATTCGCGTTGAATCGAGTCTAACAACTGCTGATGATTGCCACGCGGAAAGTCAGTACGGCCGATAGAACCTTTAAATAACACATCACCCGTCCATAACACACCATATTTAGCGTTATAGAACATGACGTGGCCTGGGGTATGCCCTGGTGCAAAACGCACTTCAAACTCTTCTTCGCCCAACTTCAGTGTTTCGCCACCTTCTAACCACTGGGTCACATTGACATTTTCAGGAATCGGAAAGCCATATTTGGCTGATACGTCTTGAATCATGTCGAGCCAAAAAGCATCCTCTTTGTGTGGACCAATCACAGGGACATTCCACGCTTCGGTTAATGCACCCACTGCACCTGCATGATCTAAATGCCCATGCGTCAGCCACAATGCTTTTACTGTTAAGCCCAAAGCCTCAACTTCCGCTATCAGCTTTTCAGCTTCCCCACCCGCATCAATTAAAATGGCTTCTTTGGTTTCGGAATCCCAAACAATGGAACAGTTTTGTTGAAATGCCGTGACGGGAACGATTTTAACTTGCAACATAGGGCGACAACCTCAAGGCGTTAATGGGCTAATGTTTGCTTTAAGGCATCAAGATTAGCTTGAAGTAACAAATTGAGCAATCCAACATGATCCTCACGTGAGTTCAATGCAGGGATATAACCATAATGGCCACCACCCGCATTTTGGAAAATTTCTGCATTTTGCAATGCGAGTTCTTCTAAGGTCTCTAAACAATCTGCTGAAAATGCGGGGCTCATCACTTGAACCGATTGGATACCTTGTTGCCCCCATGCTTCTAAGGTGGCATCGGTATAAGGCTTCACCCACTCTTGCTTACCAAAACGCGATTGGAAACTAATCTCATACTGTTCAGCAGTTAAACCCAAAGCTTGTGCAACCAAATGACCCGTCACACGGCAACGATCTGCATAGGGATCGCCCTTATCGGCATAAGGCTGTGGAATACCGTGGAATGACATCAATAATTTATCTGGTACACCATGTTCAGCTTGATAATCACGCACACTTTGCGCCAAGGCATGTATAAACACAGGATGCTGGTAATAATCACGAATAATGCTCAGACCCGGCAAATTACGCTGCTGTGGAATCCATTTAGCAATGGCATCGTATAAAGGTGCCGTAGATGTTGCTGAATACTGTGGAAACAACGGAAATAATAGAATATGGTCTTGAGGCTGCTCAGCCAATTGCGCTAAAGCGGCAGAAATCCCTGGATTACCATAAGTCATGGCCGGAATCACATTCAGTTCAAATTCTGGATATTTTGCTGTGAGATGCTGTTTTACTGCCACAACTTGCTCAAATAAAATTTCACGCATGGGCGAATCATTACCCCAAACCATGTCATAAGCATGTGCAACACGTTTAGGGCGAAATGGCAAAATAAACAAACGTAGAATGATTTGCCAAATCGGTTTCGGGATTTCAATCACCCGCTTATCCGACAAAAACTGTTGCAGAAAACGACGCACTGCGGGCACAGTTGGCGCATCAGGCGTACCTAGATTCGCCAGAATAATGGTGACTTTAGCTTTCTCGGCAGGCAACATTACGCTTTTTCCATTAATTTGAATGACGCTAATGTAGCAGCTTTTTATCTATTTAATAAAATAGATTAATATGCAGATTTAAATTGAAAAACTCGATCATTATCTAGCAAATTACTTTCTAACAATTTTTGACCTTTACTGGTCACTTGCCACAACATCCGCTGACGGTCATCTCGGCCATTGGGCACAATCCAGTCATTCTGCCGCATCTGGCTTTTAATGCTGTGTAAAGCACGAATATTCACTTGTGCCCGCGCAACCGCATGTGCGCGTGGCATCTCAATACGTGCATCATCCAAACCTGTTTCATTCAAAAACTCATTCATACGTTTAGAGAAGAATTCTTCAGGGGTTGGATTAACAAAGGTTGCGCCTAAAATCGACAAAAGCTGCGCCCACGTCATTTTCTTCTGTACTTTTAATTCTTTGAAATTACCATCTTGATAAGCGTGCATGC
The DNA here is from genome assembly GCF_013420285.1 of Acinetobacter sp. YH01019. Classification (NCBI taxonomy): domain Bacteria; kingdom Pseudomonadati; phylum Pseudomonadota; class Gammaproteobacteria; order Moraxellales; family Moraxellaceae; genus Acinetobacter; species Acinetobacter sp. YH01019. Next base: position 160,228 of record NZ_VOYM01000001.1, on the reverse strand, counting down.
GGTATTCAAATGAAAATAGTTCATGCATCGACACTTTTGGTAAAGATAAGAACGGATCAACTTCGCGTTTTCCAGACTCTGTTTCGAGTTGAACTAACTGGGCTTTTAAACGATCAATTTCATCATGTAGAGCTTGAGTATTCTGTGGGCGTACCCAACCTGTAACAGGATAGCGTTCTAGCATTTGTGGCATGTTCAATCGAACTGCCATTTCTAAATCACGCAAACTACGATAGGTAAAAACTTGATCGACTTCATTTTGTAATAGTTTTCTAAATTCTTTAAATTTTTCACGAAGTTCAGGTTTAGCATCATGTAACGCATCATCACGTGAATCTGGATCATCATGCATAAACACAATGACAGGTTTTTGCTTGGTCACCGCATAGATGTATTCAAGGTGCATATAGCCCACACCAGACACAGACTGCTCACCGTATTGACTGCCCAATAAAATCATCACATAGTCACAATCGTCAATTTGACGACGTGCAAAAGCAGTGCTCAATGGTGTGCGTTGTTCTAGCCCCCATGAGAAAAACCCCATTCCCACAAGCGTCTGAGCCAAAATAATCCGTTCTGGCTGCATTTCGCTACCAGATGTGGAAATGAATACTTGATAACGCTTATCGAGCATTAGTGATCCTCTCCCGCTGCATAACGCACTCAGCATCGAATTTATCTTAGCTGGAAAATGCGACATGACTACCCCAATATAAAACTAATTTTTTCATTTAACGTTGTCCAAAATGACTGATTTAGTCTTCTGAACTTATAAGTCCGATGTTGGCAATGTTCCAAGAAATATCATCTTGAATCAGGCGCGCCACAACCGGTTTTAAATTTTCCGCATTATTGCCACTGACATAGCATTCTATACGCAAACAATTTTCTCGTTTCTGATCAAATAATAACTCATTTTTAATCAAAATTCGGGCTGTTTGTCGTGCAACTGCAAAACCTGAGTCAATTAATGTCAGCTTCTGACCAAAAATATACTGAATTGCCGATTTTAGGAAGGGGTAATGTGTACATCCAAGCACTAAAAAATCTGCACCTTGATTTACAACTGGCTGTAAAACCTCAGTTAATGTGTTAAGACAAGCCTCACTCATCTGCGCGCCTGCTTCTACAAAGGGTACTAATTCCAAACTGGTAACAGTCAGAACATTGACCCCTGCCGGCTCAGCAAAACGATGCATCACATCTTTAATCAACTTTCCACGAAATGTCGCAGGTGTTGCAAGAACAGCCACTGTTTTACTTTTTGTTTGCAGAACGGCAGGCTTTAACGCAGGAACTAAACCAATAATGGGGAAGTTCTCCCCATAATGTTCACGCAAATAATCCAAACTAAAAGCAGATGCCGTGTTACATGCCACGACAGCGACTTTACAGCCTTGGCGGTATAACCACTCTATGGCATGTGCAGTCAATTCACGTATATTTTGATCATCACGTGGCCCATAGGGTACATGTGCAGTATCGGCATAATACACAATACGTTCATTCGGCAAATAGCGCGCAATTTCCAAGGCCACAGATAAGCCACCAATCCCCGAATCAAATAAACCGATCGGTGCATCTGCGCCAGCTTTCGGCATGGGTACATCCAGTGGGTAAATGGGGTGAATGGCGGTCATAGGGTCACTTATATGTTGTTCAGAATGACAAGGTGGAAAGCTTAAACCTCAGGTGCCTAATTGCAAGCTCAAATCACCACTTTGTAACACTAAAATGGATTCACCTTTTTCATTTTCAAGCAGTTCACCCATCTCAACCAAATGAAAGAATGCGGCACGCTGGATCAGTGCATTAATTCCAAAACGCACATGTACATAGGGGCGCAATTCACCTTGATATTCACGCATAAAAATAGGATGTTCATCATCCACAACAATCACGTCTTGTGTTGTGGTCGTAAACTGGATATAGCGCTTATTTTCTAGCTCAAGCGTATCGACTTGATTAACAAATAAAGGCTCATCTTCTACCTGTATTTCAATCTGCTCGACTGGGGTCTTTAAATAGAACTTGCTGTCTTCTTTCCATAGTACTGTCGAGAACAAGTCAATAAGCGCTTGGCGTTTGATCAATTGACCATCGTGCCACCATTCTCCATTGGCTAAAACCTTCAGATCCATTGCACCACAATGCTTTGGATGCCATTGATCTAATGGTGGGATTGACCTTTTGTGACCGGACTGTCCATCTTTTAAGTATTGTGCAATGTTCATTAAATTTCTATCATCCCTATTAATGACTTTTTTCGTCGGGTTTCCGATCAATTGCTGCTTCATCCGCCTAATAAATACCTTAGTGACGGAAAAATAATATGATTCAGCCAATTGGCTAGAACTCGGTTTAAAACTATACTAGCCCACAATATTCAAGACACGATAGAAAAATTGTGTCTGGGCATTAAGAACACTCATGGCAGCACCATTTAAATGAGTTAAATGGATGCCACCTTCCGAAATATGAGGAGTCCTACATGGAACACATCGAACGTGAATCGATGGAGTTTGACGTAGTTATCGTCGGTGCAGGTCCTGCCGGCCTATCTGCTGCGATTAAAATTCGTCAACTTGCAATTGAAAATAACCTAAACGATCTGTCCGTTTGTGTCGTGGAAAAGGGCTCCGAAGTTGGTGCGCACATTCTATCCGGTGCTGTGCTAGAACCTCGCGCAATGAATGAATTGTTCCCAGACTGGAAAGAACAAGGTGCGCCTTTAAATGTGCCTGTCACTGAAGATAAAACCTTCTTCTTATTGTCTGATGAAAAATCACAAGAAGCACCGCATTGGATGGTACCAAAAACCATGCATAACGATGGTAACTATGTTATTTCGTTAGGTAACGTGGTTCGCTGGTTAGGTGCTAAAGCTGAAGAATTAGAAGTGTCTATTTTCCCAGGCTTTGCAGCGTCTGAAATTCTTTACCATGAAGACGGGACTGTGAAAGGTATTCAGACTGGCGACATGGGTATTGGTAAAGATGGCGAACCAACGCACAACTTTACCCCTGGCTATGAACTGCATGCGAAATACACATTATTTGCTGAAGGCTGTCGTGGTCACTTGGGTAAACGTCTGATTGCTCAGTTCAACTTAGATAAAGATGCTGATCCGCAACATTACGGTATTGGTATTAAAGAACTTTGGGAAATCGACCCTGCTAAACACAAGCCAGGTCTGGTGATGCACGGTGCAGGTTGGCCTTTAAGTGAAACAGGTTCTTCAGGCGGTTGGTGGTTATACCACGCTGAAAACAACCAAGTGACGTTGGGTATGATCGTTGACTTATCATATACCAATCCACACATGTATCCATTTATGGAAATGCAGCGTTGGAAAACACATCCACTAATCAAGCAATATCTTGAAGGTGGCAAACGTATTTCTTATGGTGCACGTGCAGTTGTAAAAGGTGGTTTCAACTCTTTACCTAAATTCACTTTCCCAGGCGGTAGCTTAATTGGTGATGACGCAGGCTTCCTAAACTTTGCGAAAATCAAAGGCTCTCATACAGCGATGAAATCAGGCATGCTATGCGGTGAAGCTGTATTTGAAGCGATTGCTGCGGGTGTGGAAAAAGGCGGCGACCTTGCCATTGCACGTGTGACTGAAGGTGAAGACTTCTTCGCTAAAGAGTTAACTGCGTACACAGACAAGTTCAACAACAGTTGGTTGAAAGAAGAGTTATATAACTCTCGTAACTTCGGCCCTGCTATGCATAAGTTCGGTCAATGGATGGGTGGTGCGTTCAACTTTGTTGATCAAAACATCTTTAAAGTGCCATTTACACTACATGACTTACAGCCCGACTTCAGCGCTTTAAAAACTGTCGATGCTGCGAACTTCAAACCGAATTATCCAAAACCAGATGGTAAAATTACATTTGACCGTTTGTCTTCAGTATTCGTATCAAATACGGTACATGAAGAGAATCAACCTGCTCACTTGAAACTGACAGATGCTTCTATTCCTGTAAATGTGAACTTACCAAAATGGGATGAGCCTGCTCAGCGCTACTGCCCTGCCGGTGTTTATGAAATTATGGAAGAGAATGACGGTTCTAAGCGTTTCCAAATTAACGCGGCAAACTGTGTTCACTGTAAGACGTGTGATATCAAAGATCCGTCTCAAAACATTACTTGGGTAACACCTGAGGGTGGCGGTGGTCCAAACTATCCAAATATGTAATTTTTTTGAGATTGAAATAAACCCGCTTCGCGCGGGTTTATTCTCAGTTTAAAATAATTTATTCAAAGTTAGAATTCTTCAAATTTGAATAGTTAAATTATAAATAATATTTGAATACCAAAAATTCATAATCTAACAGTAAATATTCTAATTCTAGCTTCTACTCTATAAGAATATGCTTATTCCAATGCATACTCTTCTGCATTTAATATTTGATTCTTATCGATTTTAAATCGATTTGAAATAATTATTTTTGATTTAGTCATTCCACCAAAAACGACTTCACAACTTAAATTTGTTTTTATTCTATTCCTAAAATCTTCAATATTTTTAACACAATGCTCACTATTAGCATCATCTTCCGGACATATTTTCAACAAAAAATCCGATTGAAAAGTATTCTTCTTTCTTTTTTCATCTTTTACTTTTAAATACGCATAAGGTTTGAACTCATTCAACTTGTCACACTCAATACGTGCAAAGTCGAATTGTTCTTTTATCAAAACTTCTTTTAATGAAACTGAACTTATTAAATTTCCTGTAACTGCTAATGCAGGTTTTTCTTCTGAACCGATAATACTGTAGCTTAATTTAAGAGAAGGATTAACAGTAATTTTTCTATCTAAGCTTTGATGATTAGCATTTTGGCAACCCAAAATAAATACAACAAAAGCCAAAATGTATTTTTTTTTCATTTTATTTTCTTCAATTGAGTGAACATCATATCTTCAGCAGACTGGCCCATAAATATTTTTTCTTTCATCATTTCCTTAAATTCAGCATGACTATATTTTGTAGAATAAAAAACATTTGCTCTCTCTCTGGGTTTATCCCTCCACTGCCCTCCTGAATCTGCAACAGCATCGTTACTATCATACGACTTTGGCTCGCATGTTACACTTACCCAATAATTACAATTTGGTGAAGGTTCTCTAAAATAGATTCGAGCACTTACTGGAGTTAATGTACTATACGATAATAAAGTTCCAACAGGATCAATTGTTATAAGTAAATTAACTTTACATATCTTTTTCTTCACTAGTTCAGCTGCTAGGCCAGCTGCGTTCCATCCACCTAAACTATGTCCAATAATATTTACCTGAGTATTCGGGTTTTTTTCTAAGAATTTTTTAATATTGTCAAATGCATCTAATTTTTTCCCTCCAGCTTTCATGCCAGTATATGCTTCCTCATACCCGTAATATTCAATCGTCGCATTTTTAAATTTCTTCTTTTGTGATAAATCAAACTCATCAAAATATTCACCAACAAATCTATTAGGTCCTAAGCCTCTACCTCCTATATTAATAGGCAGATCGTTAGGAGCAAAAGAGTATTTATCAGATGCTCCACCAATAAATGCGGTATAACTATGTGTATATACCACCAGCTGAACAGGAACTACAGGTGGTGTAGGGTTTACATTTCCCATAGTTGTCCTAACTAAGTCAGCATAGGCTTGTTCTTCTAATCCCATCACATCACCACATGTATTTTATATTGTTTATTTAATTCTTCAGTTTCTAACCTAACAAGACCGGATTTATCTAATTTTCCACGTTCAACTTCTTTGTCTGTTTCATCGTAAATAATATATTCCGTACCTGAAGCAAGTTTCTTTCCTTGATGATCCATCACATCAAACCATACGCCATATTTTTGCTTTTCTTTTTCAGGCAAAAATGGAAGCGGCTTATTTACTTTTGCACCCTGTTTAAAATTATGCTGCCCCGCCTTCACTTCAAATTTACCGCTAGTTGTCGGTAATACACCCGCACTACTAATTTCAATCTGACTACCACCCGCAACTAAAACAATTTTTTTGCTCGCTTTGATTTCAACCTTATCTTCAGTCGAAATAATTTGAATACCCTTTCGTGCAATCAAGTCTGCCCCATCACCTTGAGCTTGGATTTCAACTTTGCCTTTGCCTGCATACGCACGTAATCCTTCTTGTGCTGCAAATAGACTGATCTTGCTTTGTGCATGAGCAATTAAGGATTTTTGACTGCTGAGGTTGATGCTCTCGCCTGCACTTTGGCTGATCTGCCCATCTGCTGAAAGATGAATATCTTCCTGACTACTCACAGCAATTGAGTTTGGTGCAGATAAAATCATTAAGGCTTGTTTAAAGGCATCGGCTTTTTCTTTACTGCCTTTTTCGATTTGTCCAAGGAAGTTTTTCAGATTATCCAAGACTTCAAGTGAGTCAGTTTGTTGATTTTTCGCCACTTCACTTAAGGCTTTGCTGCTGTTTAAGTTGGCTTCGATTTGCTCTTTCGCTGTTTGTGCATCGAGGTGCATTGCCGCTGCTTGTTGTTGTGGGTGTGTACTGACAAGGAGTCCTTGTCCTGCACGCACTGCGCCCCATTGGTCGGTTCTCAGTTCAAAGCCTTCGCCTCGTCCTTCACTTTCTGCAGTTTCTTTCGGATGACTGAGGTTACCGAGGTTGAGCTGAGTCGCGCCATGGGTGCTTTGTAATTGCGTAGAAATTTGTCCTGTGCTGTCATCAAAGCGTAGTTGTCCAAAGCCTTCACCTTGGACTTCCTTGCTTTTTATTCCAGCCAGTTTTTTGGTGTCTGGCAGTTTACCTTTACTATCAAATTGCGTCGGACTGCGCTGTGCTTCATGGATGCGCCCCACCACAAATGGTCGGTCAATATTACCGTCAAAGAAATCTATCACCACGATTTCATTAATACGCGGTAAGAAGCGTGCGCCATAACCGTCACCGGCCCATGGGGTAAGCACATCTACCCATGCAGAATCCGTATCATTGTTATTACTGCCTGCACCGCCATCATGGCTGTGGTCATCACCTCGGGTAAATAAGAAGCGAACTTTAATTCGTCCCCATTCATCGACATGGATTTCTTCACCACTTGGCCCAACCACTTTGGCGCGTTGCGGATGGGTACTTGGACGGTGTTCGAGTGGGTTATATGCAGGAACCGTAGGAATATTACGTCGTTGCAGAATTAAGTTATTGGCTTGCCGTTCTGCCTGTTCATGGATCGGTTTAATTTTCCACTGACTTTGTTCAATCAATTGATTGACTTGTTCGGCGAGATCTTTGGGTAAATTATTTTGGTTATAGAATTTCTTTTCGGTAATTAGAAACTCTTTATCTGCGCCAGTGTGTTGATCAATTTCTGGGTGTTCATTCAGTTCAAACCAATAGCCAACTTGAACATCACGCACGGTCGATTGTGCAGCGAATTGCTTGGACTGTAATTCGTTATAGCGTGTTAAGTTCTGATTCAGTTTTTCAATTTGGCTGTTAGATGAAGCGGTAGCTTGATCCTCACCTTTTAAGTCTTGCATCCATGCTGGGCTGACATGCCATGCTTGTTCGAGACTTAAGCTGGCATTGTCATGGCTTTGACTATGCTGATGTTTGCTTTGGACTGAACCAGCACCTTCTTCTTGACTAAGCCCATCAGCTTGCCAGCGTTGCACATGTACCGCAGTCGGTTGAATACTCCGTTCACTGATCAAGCTGGTAATGCTGTCTTGTTTTTCTGTGGCACTAGAGCGATGAAAGCGGATACTACGACGGCTGAGTGCTTGAAATTGGCTATTGTCATCGATCAGGCGAAGTTTTTGTTTTTCAATTGGGGCTGAGGAATGTGGCACTTTCAGCTGCGCTTCATCGATGAGCCAGTTAATGCCTTCACTGCGCCATAGCCGCGTTAAAAAGTCATAGTCTGTTTCATTCGACTGCATAATGAATGGTCGAACATCATAGTTCTCACTTAAACCGCTTAGATCAAGCGTTAGACTTGCAGCAAAGAGCGGGCTTTTGCTTTGCCATTCTTTAAACAGAGTCTCGCTAACATCACGAACTGATTTGTTCATAAACACACGGCTGTTGCGGCGTTTATGCCATAACGACGTTGCGTCTTCTAAACTAAGTTTATACAGCGTGAGTGAACCGTCACTCTGCCCTTGGGTGGCTTCAGTAATAATACCCGTGGTACGAAAGAGTTCGCCCTGATCGGTGACTTGATCAACTGCGACTTGTGCGCCAATAAATTGTTTTAATGGAATAAGGGCATTGGTGGATAGGCAAATCAAAGTCGCTTGCACGCCTTGGTTCAGCACATGCTCCCCATCAATACGTTGAATAAAAATCTCTGCGTTCAAAGCAGGATTGGAAAATTGAACATGAATAGCGCGTTTTTGGGCAGATAAGCCTAACTGATCCAAAATATTAGTAATTGTATTTAGCATAGTAAAAATTAAAAAATTTAATAGTTATTCATGATTATTGCGGCAAAATTATAACAGCCACGAAGCGCATCTAGTCTGCGATTTTTTTAGTCTTATGTAACTGGATCAGCTTGCTCAAGCCACTATAGAACAAGCTGTAGAGTACTCATTATCCTTTTTGCACCAAATAATGAAATTCTTTATTGCCATTTTCGTCAAGATATTCTTCTTGAAGTAAAAGCTCATGTCCTAAATGAATACAAAACTTTGGAATATCCCATGATGTTGAATTATCAGTCGCAAAAACTTCAACAATATCACCTGATTTAGATTTACGAATCGCTTGATGCAACATCATTACAGGTTCAGGACAGCGTAAACCACGCGTATTTAATTGAGTTTTAACTTCACCAAATTCAGACATGTATACAAAACCAAAACTTTATTAGGTCATGATTATAACCGTTTCCATTTATTTTTTCCGATCAAGCTGAGAGGATTTACAACATTCAAAAAATAGTACAACTCAACCTCAATCACATAAATTAAATATGAACGATGGGTAAATAGATTTCACACATTAATAGATAGACAACTGTCTAGACTACGGTATGATAAAATCATAATTTTTAGATAGTAAGAGTCTTCAGGAAAGATCATGCAAGAGGAATCAGGCCCGTCGTGGGGCATGCGCGGCTTACGTAAATGGCTGGGTACTGCACCAGAAACCCGTGACGAACTGTTAAAATTGGTACAAGATTCACGTCGCTTTTTAGAACCCGATACGGTGGCAATGCTTGAAGGTGTACTGGATTTACCAGCAACAAAAATTCGTGAAGTGATGACGCCGCGCACGGCAATGATCAGCTTACAAGAAGATGATCAACTACTCGACATTTTGCACGTCCTCGTAGAATCAGCACATTCTCGTTTTCCCGTGTTCTCTGCAGATCAACCCGACAATGTCGTGGGCATCCTATTAGCCAAAGATTTGTTGCCATTTTTGACCGAACCCACCACCAAAGTGGATATTCGCGCCCTGATGCGCCAACCCTTATTTGTCCCTGAAAGTGCTCGTTCTGACCAAGTTTTACGTATGTTGAAAAATACTCAAACCCATATTGCTGTTGTTATTGATGAATATGGTACAACTTCAGGACTGGTGACTTTAGAAGACATTTTGGAAGAAATTGTCGGTGAAATTGAAGATGAACACGACAAAGTTGATGAAGAAGCCCAATTCATTATTCCTGACGATGATCCACTCAGTGCAAACACATGGTTAGTTCAAGCACTTACACCAATCGAACATTTCAACAATGTTTTAGATGCTGAATTTTCTGATGATGAAGTAGAAACTGTTGGCGGCTTACTGCTTCAAGAAATGGGTCTCGTGAGTGATTTACAAGGTCAAGTGATTGAACTTGAAAATTGGGAATTTACCATTTTGGAAGCAGATGCACGAACTATTCATCTGATCCGAGCTGTCCGTAAATGAGAACCTATTTTGATAAGCTGCTAAACTCATCACAACAAAAAAAACAGCTGCCCATCATCTACCCTTTACTTATTTCTTTATTTTCAGGTGCCATCTTCAGCTTGTCGCTGGCACCTTATCATTATTGGTGGTTGGCAATTCTGTCGCCTGCCCTACTGTATGCTTGCCTCAGTAAACGAACAGCAAAACAGTCCTTTTTCATCGGCTTAGCTTATGGCTTCGGACTGTGGTTTGTCGGTGCTTTTTGGCTTTATACATCCATACATGTCTATGGTGATACCAATTCCATTCTAAGCGTCTTGATGATTGCTATCATGGCCATCATCATGGGTTTATTTACTGCACTACAAACTTGGGTTTATCGCCGTTTTTTCCCTGAAACTCCGCTGACCTTTGCACCACTCTGGGTATTCTTTGAGTGGAGTAAAACTTGGGTCTTTACTGGCTTCCCTTGGCTATTTGCAGGCTATGCTTTTACTGAACGTTTTCTTGATGGCTATGCACCCTTATTCGGGATTTTCGGCGTTTCATTTGTCGTCATCCTTTTAGCCTGCGCATTGGTTGAAATTTTACGTAAACGTATCTTTTGGATTGTGCCTTCTGCCATTGTACTTTTAGGGGCATGGGGTGCAGCACAACTGAAATTTGTGCAACCAAAAGCTGAAAAACCACTCAGCGTATCCTTAATTCAAGGTAACATCCCTCAAGATGAAAAATGGCTCATCGAAAAGCAAACCGACACCTTAATTAAATATGCTTCACTTAGCCGTACAGAATGGGGCCGAGACTTAATCGTTTGGCCTGAATCCTCTATTCCAATGTTCCAAACTGACATTGAACCGTTTTTAGATGCAATGAATATGCAAGCAACTAAAACTGGGACAGCATGGGTGACAGGCATCCCTTATTGGGATTTGGCTGAATCGCAGCAAAATAATCACCCAATGTACTACAACAGTATTTTAGCTACTGGTGATGAAGCTTCTGGTCTATACAAAAAGCAGCGTCTCGTACCTTTTGGTGAATATATTCCCCTCTCTGGTATGTTGAGTTGGGTTTTACCTGCATTGCAAAATGATCCGTCTATGAGTGGATTTTCGCGCGGTGCTAGTGATCAAAAACCATTACAGGTAAAAGGTCATGATTTAGGTACTGCGATCTGCTATGAAGTGGCCTATCCAAACTTAACGCGTCGTAATGCAAGTCAGAGCGATTTCCTCGTTACCATCTCAAATGATGCATGGTTTACTGGAACAGCCAGTCCACATCAACACTTACAAATGGTACAAATGCGCGCCAAAGAAAATGGCCGTTGGTTTATTCGTGCTACCAATACGGGTATTACTGCGTTTATCGATCATAATGGTCATATCGTAAAACGCGCACCAATGGATAAGGATGCGGTGTTACGCGGTGAACTTCCTGCAATGCAAGGTGAGACTCTTTATACCCGCTTAAGTGATTGGCCAGTGCTGATTTTCTCATTACTTTTATTGGTACTTGGCTGGATATACCGTCCACGTAAAGTAGATGTATCTTTCAAATCACGTCGTTAATCATTATGTGAAAGCTTATTTGTTTAATAAGCCATAAATGAATAAAAAAACCGAGCAGATGCTCGGTTTTTTTATTCATTTATTCAAAACTATTGGTTTCAAAGTAATTTCGCACCTAAGGGAACATCTTGATCGGGCACACAAAGCGCCACATGACCATCCATATTATGAAAACCTGTGACTAAACATTCGGACTGAATGGGCCCAATTTGTTTTTTAGGAAAATTAATCACTGCGACCACCAATTTCCCAATCAATTGTTCAGGCTGATATAACTGCGTAATTTGCGCACTGGATTTTTTAATCCCGATAACTTCTCCAAAGTCGACATGCAAAATATATGCAGCTTTACGCGCTTGCTCAAAAACTTCAGCCTGCACAATGCGCCCTACACGAAGCTCAACTTTAAGAAAATCCTGCCAATCTATTGTTTCCATCAGATCCACGCACTGTTTATTATTGTGATGGAACAGTATAAGTGTGAATAAATTCAACGCCATCCATAAGCATAGACAAAGCATCCTTCAATACAGACAAACAGCGGTTCGTCATCGCACCTTTGAAACAAAATATTAAATTAAATAGGGCTTTTAATTGGCATAAAAAAACCAGAGCGATCTCTGGTTTTTAAACGGGTCAATACTTAAGACTGGTGCAACCCTGAATTAAAATTGAGTGACTAAATACGACATCATTGCTGCAAGTGATAACATAGGAATATATCTGTAAATACGAACAATAACTTGTTCAAGCGCAGAGTGGTGCTGTTCATTCAGTGTCGCAACTGTTGCTTTTAGCGCAGACCAAAAACTTAAAGCCAATAAAGAGCTCATGAGACTAATTGCAAAAAAGCCCACCATAATTTGGCTACTGCCCTCTGTGCTTTGCCACAAATGAACAATGCCTTGGCTCAACGGCAATATGCTTAAAATCAAAAGAACAGATTTCAGCATTGACCAATGAAACTGGTTGATTTCATCCGTTAACAATAATGCTTTCATTCTATCCTCCATGGCTAAATAAGTACCATAAGAGATATTATGCGCGGTTTTATTTAAATGAAAAGTCCATATTCCTCCATATTTTACGATAATTGTAATCAATAAAATTGGGAATAATCCTTATTATAAATATCAACTTTAAGTTATTATATTATTTTAATAAAATTCAATAATTTAACATTATAAATATAATTAAGATTTATTATCACTTCACTCAAAATTGAATCAACCAATTAAGTGAAGTGATTAAATCCATAAAACCTGAATCTATAATTATTCTCAATTAATGCTTATAGAAAATATCTGCATCATTATCGGTACCACCGGATTGACCATCTGCACCAAACGAATAAAGATCATATGGGCGACCTTCCGATCCCGGAATCACATATTGAATATCATTATCCCAACTGTCTTTTGGATATTGCCCATTTAAGTATCCATCTGGTAACCAATTTTTTGCCGATTCTGGCTTAGTAATTAAGGCATTTAAACCACCATCTTGCATCGATGGATATTTACCATTATCAATTTTGTATTGCTTAAGTGCACCTGCCACAGTTTTTAGGGTAATCGCAGTGGTATCGACTTTGGCTTTTTCACCACGGCCCATCACATTTGGAACAATCAATGCAGCTAAAACGCCTAAAATGACGATCACCACCATGACTTCAATTAACGTAAAACCTTGTTGCTTCATATTTTTAATCTTCTGCTGCATGTTACATATCTCTGTTTAAGCAAGCTCTAAATCATATTGTTCATGTTTACGATTGGAAGCATCACTGCAATCACAATCACCAAAACAATGCTGGCCATAAACACCAACATCAATGGTTCCAAAAGTGCCAATAAGGTTGAAATCAGGGTTGTGACTTCGCGATCTTGCATGGTGGATGCACGTTCGAGCATACGATCCAATTCGCCTGAACTTTCGCCACTTTTGATCATTTGTACCATCATCGGTGGAAAATAACCACTTCGCTCAAGCTGTGTTGCCAAATTACCACCTTCAGTTACTTTCTCTGCAGCTAAATTGACAGAGTCTCGAATCACCCAGTTATTACTGACGGCTGCACCAATCTTGAGTGCATCGACCAGCGGAACGCCCGACTTGGTTAAAATAGACAACGTACTGGCAAAACGTGCCGCGTTAATCCCTTTCGACAATTTAGAAAATAATGGTAATTTTAAGGTCAGTCGATCAAAGGCATAGTGCCCTGCTGCTGTTCTTAAAAAACGTACCAACAGAAAAATACCCAGCACACTACCCACCAATAAAAATGGCCAGGCCATGCGAATGAAATCGCTGGCTTTCATTAACGCCACGGTAATCCATGGTAAGGTATCTTTGCTTTGATCAAATGTTTTGACAATATCAGGTACAACATAGGTCATGAGACCCATCACAATACCGAAAGACATCAACATTAGAATAATGGGATAGATCATCGCGCCTTGCACTTTCTTTTGCATGGCGAAGCGGTTTTCAGTGTAATCCGCAAGTTGGTCTAAAATTAAATCAAGATGCCCTGAACGTTCGCCTGCGGCAATGGTGGCAATATAAAGATCTGGAAAGCGCCCTGCCTGTTGTAGTGCATTGGCCAATGAATGACCTTCGAGTACTTTCGAACGAACCGACATTAATAAATTTTGCACATGGGCTTTTTCGTTTTGCTTGCCTACAGCACGAATTGCTTCTTCTAAAGGAATTGCAGCTGCTACTAATACAGAAAGTTGACGGGTTAACAACGCCAAATCATAGGCGGTTAGTCCCTTTTGAAACCAACCTTGCTGATGATGTTTGTCTTTTTGCTCAATTGGATCGACAGCAACAGGAATAAGCGACTGATCTCGAAGTTGCTGACGAATTTGTCGTGCAGAATCACCCTCAAGCACACCCTTCTGCTGCTTCCCTGAAGCATCTATGGCGGTAAACTGATATGCAGGCATTGTAATGCTCTAATTTTCCAAAATATCCATCAGCGCAGTTGCGTCTGACCATCAAAATCATTCATATTCTTAGATATAAAATATGAGCTCACTCTAACACAACTCTTTTACGATCTCGACGAAATTTAATCAGGAACTTATCCACATTTTATGTCAAATTCAGCGAACATTTCCCAGCCTATTTACCGTGTCCGTGTTGCTGTTCCGGTTTATCTGTATGACTGTTTTGAATACAGCTTAAGTCAAGAGCAATATCAACAAGCACAGGTTGGTGCACGTGTCGCTGTGTCATTTGGTCGACAAAATTTGACTGGCATTATTGTTGAAAAAATTACACCCGATGCCCCGCTTGATTCCAGCTTTAAACTCAAAGCCATTACAGAATTACTCGATGACCAAGCAATATTAGATGAGAAAGTTTTAAGTTTATTGACATGGTCAGCGCAGTATTACCAGTTTCCAGTTGGTGAGGTGATGCAAAGTGCCTTACCGACGCTGCTGCGCCAAGGCAAACCTTATAACTTATTGGCACGGACATGGAACCTGATTGACCATAATGCTGAAGCCAAAATTAAACGTTCAGAGCGTCAGCAAGAAGCGTATAAAATACTAAAATTACATCCCACAGGCACAGGTGAAAATCTTTTAAATCTGTCAGGTGTGGAAACAGCAACACTCAAAGCCTTAGAGAAAAAAGGCATCTGCGAATGTGTATTAGCAGAACAAGACTTTAGCCCGATGCCGATGAGCATGGCGCAAATGCCACTTACGGCAAACTCTGACCAAAAAAAAGCCATTGATACCGTATTAAAAGCACGTAAAAAATATCAGGCCTTCCTGCTCGATGGCTTAACCGGCAGTGGTAAAACTGAAGTTTATCTACAGATTATGCAAGAGGTACTAAAACAAGGAAAACAGGTATTGGTTTTAGTTCCTGAGATTGGACTTACTCCACAGACGATTAGCCGCTTTCAGTCCCGCTTCCACTGCAATATTGCCTTATTACATTCGGGGCTAAACGATTCAAAACGTATGCAAGCATGGCAAGCCGCACAAACGGGTAAAGCCTCTATTATTTTGGGTACACGTTCAGCCATTTATACGCCGCTGCCAAATCTAGGTTTGATTGTACTCGATGAAGAGCACGACCTTTCCTTTAAACAACAAGAAGGCTTCCGCTACCACGCACGCGATGTTGCTTTGTTCCGTGGGCATTTAGGGCAATGCCCTGTCATTCTAGGCTCTGCTACACCTAGTATTGAATGCTATGCCCTTGCCAAACAAGGCAAGATGACAATTTTGGAACTCAATCAACGTGCAGGCACCGCAGTGATGCCCAAAATGCATATATTAGATTTAAAAGTTGCGCAAAAACAGCATGGCATTAGCCAACTTTTGATTGGTGAAATTCGTAAACGTCTTGAGAAAAAAGAGCAAGTATTGGTGTTTTTAAACCGCCGTGGTTATGCACCTGTACTGATTTGTGAAAGTTGTGCATGGCAAGCCAAATGCCCACATTGCGATGCCAATTTCACGATTCACCGTACGCCTTATCAACATTTACATTGTCATCACTGCGGCACCATTCACCGTATGCCAGATCACTGTCCACAGTGTAATCATCAGGAGCTCAAATCTATTGGGATGGGCACAGCCAAAGTTGAAGAAAGTTTAAATGAGCTATTTTCTGAACATGACGTCATTCGAGTGGATCGTGACTCGACCAGCCGCGTTGGTAGTTGGCAAAAGATTTATGACAAAATTCAAAAAAGTGAACCTGCAATTTTGCTTGGTACGCAAATGCTGGCCAAAGGTCATCATTTCCCTTACGTGACGTTGGTAGCAATTTTAGATATAGACTCAGGTCTACTCAGCGTAGACTTTCGTGCCATAGAACGTACTGCTCAACTGATTGTGCAGGTCACAGGGCGTGCCGGCCGTGGCGAACGTAAAGGCGATGTATTCCTACAAACATTAAGACCCGAGCATCCCTTACTCAACACACTGGTTAACGAGGATTATCGCAAATTTGCACAGGAAACAATGAAAGAACGGGAAATGGCCTTGATGCCCCCATTTCGTTATGCCGCCTTGATTCGCTGTGAGTCCAAAGATCAACAAGTGAATACGGATTTTTTACAGCAACATGCCCAACAGCTACGTCAAGATTCGGACAATATCATCGATATTTGGGGGCCCATTCCTGCACCGATGGAACGCAAAGCTGGACGCTATCAAGCACATATGGTGCTTTTGTCGCAAGACCGTGCGCGCCTACATTATTACTTACGCTATTGGTGGCAAAACCTATTGCATAACAAGCCATCAAACATGAAGCTCAGTTTAGATATAGACCCACAAGAACTGAGCTAAACGAGTACACTGAATAAACATCAGTTCAGTCATACTGAGCTGATAAAAGCTGCTACACATGACCCTAGGACTGGCAAATGTCTCAACTGTTACAGATTACAATTTTCCTTGGCGCCTCCCTACTGCTTGTTCCCTTACTCAAGCGTTTCGGGATCGCCACCGTATTAGGTTATCTGTTTACTGGTATTTTGCTCGGCCCCGATGTATTTAACATAGCAAGTGACCCTGAAGCTATTCAAGAACTGGCCGAATTTGGGGTGATTTTGTTGATGTTCTTGATTGGCTTAGAGCTACGCCCGCAACGCTTGTGGAGTATGCGCAGCGCAATTTTTGGCATGGGCAGTTTACAAGTCGGTATTACCGGTATTGTACTTGCAGTGGTGAGTTTCTTTGCCTTACAGCAAGGTATTGCCGCGAGTGTAGTGATTGGTTTTGCATTAGCACTGTCGTCCACCGCTTTTGTTCTACAAATGCTGAGTGAAAAACAACAACTCAATACCACCTACGGGCAGCAATCATTTTCGATTTTGCTGTTTCAAGATATGGCGGCAATTCCCTTAATTGCTGTAATTCCACTATTGGCAGGCACAGAATCATCCCATCACGGCATCGCCTATTTTGCAGCGATAGTCGCCACCTTTAGTGGCTTGTTTTTGTTTAGCCGTTATCTGATGCGCCCATTCTTTCGCTTTGTGGCTAAAAGTGGCGCACATGAACTGATCACTGCCGTCGGCTTGTTCATTGTTTTGGCTGTGGTCGGTCTGATGGATGTACTTGGCATCAGTACCACACTGGGTGCTTTCCTCACAGGTGTGTTACTTGCGGACTCAGAATTCCGCCACGAACTAGAGGCCAGTATTGCGCCCTTTAAAGGCTTGCTACTCGGTCTATTTTTTATGACCGTTGGTATGACCACTGAATTATCTTTATTTATCGATATGCCTTGGTTGATTATTGGGGGGACGCTGGCTTTACTGCTCATCAAAATGATTTCACTGACTGCCATTGCCCGTTATTTGAAAAATTCATGGCGCAACAGTTTGTTGTTAGCAACATGTTTAGCACAAGGCGGTGAATTTGCTTTTGTCGTGCTGAGCGTGGCAAAAAGTGAAAACGTGATTCAGCAAGCCATTTTGCAGCCCATAACCTTGATCGTGACCTTGTCGATGGTGCTAACGCCAATGCTCTATTGGCTCATGCAATCACAAATTCTGCCGCGTTTTAGCATTAAAACCGTACCTGAATACGATGAAATTCCAGATGAACATAATCCTGTTATCATCGCAGGATTTGGTCGTTTTGGTCAGATCATTGCCCGCGTCGCCCACTTACAGCACCTATCATTTACCGCAATCGACAGTAATCTTGATAAAGTCGATTTTGTACGAAACTATGGCGGACACCTATATTATGGCGATGCCACCCAGCCCGACATTTTGCGTGCTGCCGGAATTGAACATGCCAAGATATTCGTACTTGCCATTGATGATATTGAAGATTCAATGAATGTGGCACGCCATATTCGTCTCAACTATCCGCAGTTAAAACTTTTGGTTCGTGCACGTGACCGTCATCAAGTACATCTGCTACGTGATTTAGGCATTGAACATATTTGGCGTGAAACCTATTTATCATCTTTAGGCATGGCCTATCACATGCTGTGTGATTTAGGGGTCAGTGAAGATGATGCCTATAAGAGTATTGAATTATTCCGTGATTACGATGACAAACTATTAGCCCAGCAACAACAGTTCTATACTGATGAGCAGAAAATTTATGAAACCCATCGTAATGCGTTAGCAGAGCTTGAACATCTATTTGAAAGTGATGCATTGGCTCGTGAACAGCCAACAGGTGTAGATTTGCAGCGTGGCTTACACCGTCACCGAATTGACGTCACAAGAGATGATAATGAATGACTTGTGTTTTACAATATCGTCACCATTAATGCTGGGTTATGGAGAATTTTATGTCTGATTTACGCCAACGCTTTTTTATCGAAGATAGCCCTGTACGTGGTGAAGTGGTTCATCTTGAAGAAACCTTGAATACAATTTTTGCGCAACGTGACTATGCACCTGCGGTTCAAGTTCTTTTAGGTGAAATGCTTTGTGCAACTGCTTTATTGGCAAGTACCCTCAAAATTAAAGGTCGTATTAGCTTGCAAATCCAAGCTGCTGGTACATTTAAATGGGCGATGGCTGAATGTAATCACCTTGGTGAAGTACGTGCCCTTGCAGACTATGAAGAAGATCCTCATTTCCAAGCAGCAGATGACAGCAGTATTGTGCTGAAATCATTGGTAAACCCAGTTTTATTTATTAATATCGAACCTGAATTTGGTGAACGTTATCAAGGGATCGTTCCTTTAGATAAGCCAACACTCGCTGGCTGCCTAATGCAATATTACGATTTGTCTGCGCAGATTCCGACACGTATTGTCTTGGCATGTGACAACACATTAGCTGGCGGTTTATTAATTCAATTGTTACCTCGCAACAGTGAAGAAGAACAACGCCGTGTAGACGAAGACTTATGGCCTCGTCTTACCATGTTGACAGAAACACTAAAAGCGGAAGAATTGACTACCCTGCCAGCCAACGAAATTTTATACCGTTTGTACAATGAAGAAGAAGTTCGTCTGCCTGAAGTTGAAGCATTAAAATTTGGTTGTACTTGTTCGAAGGAGCGCTGTGCCACTGCGCTTGAACAAATTGGTGTCAGTGCTGTACGTGAAACCTTAGAACATCAGAATCCAATTGAAATGGATTGCCAATTCTGTAACACCAAGTACACCTTTACCGCCGAAGAAGCCTTATCTCTGTTTGGTGAACATCTAAGTTAATTCACCTACTCAGTCCAAATAAAAAACACCCTTCGGGGTGTTTTTTTTATTTCACATCTTTATGGACTACAGTGTCATCCATCTAGAAGTTGACCATACATATGCCATTTACTTAAATCATAAAGTGACGAACAGATCTTGATATCTAAATGTATTCTTGTAGAATCGCGCATGAAATTTAGCCACTAAAATCAATACATGCTGAATTTCAAAATTAAAAAAATAGCAAAAAAAATGGACAATAAAATGGATAAGAGAACGATCCCTCTACTTTTCAGTTTAGCACTCTCAAGCACAGTCTCTGTGCAAGCAGCAGATCTAGCTGGAAAATGGAAAACGATTGATGATAAAACGGGCTATGCCCGTGCCGAAGTGCTTATCAGTAAACTCAAAGATGGTAGCTATAGCGGAAAAATCACCAAAGTACATGCGATACCCAACCGCCCCGCAATCAGTCATTGTGAAAAATGCGAAGGTAAATTGAAAAATGCGCCTTTACTTGGTTTACCGATTTTATCGGGCTTCCAACTTAGTGGTAAAAAGGACAACGAATACATCAATGGTAAAGTCATCGACCCACTGTCAGGCCATATGTATCAAGGTAAAGGCCAGCTCAATGCACGTGGTAATGTCCTGACTCTCCGAGGCTACGTCGGTACAACGCTACTTGGACGCACAGTGTCATGGATACGAATTGAATAAGTATTAATTGCATTATTCAGGCTTTCATTGCCGTAACAACTTGAACTCCAGAGCAAGAAGCTACGGCAAACTTAAATCTAAACGCGGTAAATTCCGACTAAATTACTAGTGTGATTAAATTCATATTTTTATAGAAATTAAATAATTAATTAAAACAATTGAGTGAAAAATAAATTAAATTTCTCATAGGATGAGTAGCAATTTTCAAATTATTCAGGCTATATTAATTCCATAATTTTTTTATGCCTTTATATTGTTAGGCATTTCTTTATGGGGTACATCCGATGACATCTCACAAAATTTCCACTCTCCTCTTTGGCCTATGTACAACCTTAAGTTTGAGTACATTTGCGGCAGGTGATCCCTTAGTTGGTACATGGAAAACGATTGATGATCGGACAGGATATTCACTGTCAGATGTCGTGATTCGTAAAGACAAAGACAATCACTACAGTGCAACCATTATCAATACCCGTAACATCCCAGGTGCAACCCACTACGATATCTGTGCTAAATGTAGTGGAGCACAAAAAAATCAGCCACTGATCGGCCTAACCACCATGACAGGACTTACTGCTGATCCAAGCCAAGAAAATAGCTTTGTTGGTGGCGTCATACTCGACCCAAAATCAGGACAACATTATCATGCGCGCGCTCGTTTAATGAGTAATGGTAAGCATCTGGTGATCCATGGTCGCTTAGAAGGCTCATCACTCGGAAGAAATGTCACTTGGGTCAAAAACTAAAATTAATTAAGCCTTCTTATCTGAGGGCTTTTTTAGCAAAATAATTCGAGCAAAAACTCTATATTATTGCAATATTCAACCAAATAATGCCAATTAAATCACACCTATCAATTTGATTTAATATATTTTTATATATAAATTAGGCGACTTACTCTAAAAACATAAAACTGAATTTTCAGGGGATGAAATGAACAAAATATATAAACAGTTTTTAGCAGGTTGTGTTTTTTCTGCTATGTCAGCATTGTCAATTGCTGCTGAAAATGATCCCTTAGTCGGTAAATGGAAAACCGTTGATGATCGTACAGGCTATTCACGTGCAGATGTAGAAATTCGTAAAAAAGCGGATGGTACCTATGAAGGTGTTATTGTGACCACACGCAACGTGCCGGGCACAGATAAAATGGTGATTTGCTCAAACTGCCCTGGTGAATTGAAGAATAAACCATTTATCGGCTTACCTTTTATATGGGACTTTAAACAAGACCCTAAGAATCCGCGTGAATACCAAAATGGTAAAGTACTCGACCCGATTGGCGGTAAAATTTACAAAGGTAAAGCACGACTCAGTACCACCGGTCGTCACTTAACCTTACGTGGATATGTTGGGGTTTCAGTCATTGGTCGTAGTGTGACTTGGATAAAATACTAATTTCAAACAGTATTTTAAAAGGCCCCGCATCGGTAATGCTGATCAGTTAAGACAAAATAGCTGAAATGCGGTAAAAATGAGCGTATCCAGATACGCTCATTTTTTTATGACTTTTTCTCAGAATTTAAGTTCAGCATTTCAGCAGACAGCTCCTTCACTTTCTAATTTTAGCGAATTAATTGATTTAAACTGGATTGAAGACTGTTTAAAACGGACCGGGAAAGCATCGGTCAGAAAAAGAAAACTCCCCGCAGAGCATGCTGTATGGCTAGTTATTGGACTTGCATTGTTCCGCGACCAGCCCATCTGGTATGTTGTTCAGCAGCTGCAGCTGGTTTTTGGCACGGCTGAAAGCTGCGCCCCAAGCGCATCAGTGCAGGCCAGACAGCGCTTGGGTCTGGAGCCTTTAAATGTCCTGTTCAATACACTGAGTCAGACATGGTTTGAAGATTCTCAGCCGCAATATTCCGCCTTTCATGGCCTAAGCATCTGCGCTGTAGATGGAGCCGTCTGGTCCATGCCCCACACAGATGAGAACTTCAGGCACTTCGGTTCTTCCAAAGGCAAAACGATAGCAGCACCTTGGCCGCAAGCCAGAGCGGTTTGCCTGATCAACACCAATACTCATGAAGTGATTGATGCCGGGATTGGAAGTATGGATCAAGGCGAGCTGACTTTAGCGAAGAAATTGAAAGTGCCTGCAAATAGCCTGACTTTATTTGACCGGGCCTACTTCTCTGCTGATTTCTTATCAGGGTGGCAGTCTCGGGAAAACTGCCATTGGCTTATGCGGGCTAAAGACAATCTGCGCTATGAAATTATCAGGAAAAACTCAGCGCATGACTTTCAAATCAGAATGCCTGTTTCTCCAAGAGCGAAGAAACTGAATCCGGATTTAGGTGACTATTGGGAAGCCCGCCTGATTGAAACTGAACAGTCTGGAAGGGTTAGACGATACGTTACATCATTATTAGATTCAAAGGCTTATCCTCTGGAAGAGGTCAGTACGCTGTATGCTCAGCGCTGGGAAATCGAGATGTGCTACCGTGAAATCAAGAGCGACCTGCAAGATGGGATGCATTTAAGAAGCAAGCAGCCTGAATTGGTGTATCAGGAATTATGGGGTGTATTGATTGCTTATAATATTCTTAGAAGGCAAATGAAATTTATGGCTCAACGGGCGAAAGTCAGCCCTTTGCGTATCAGTTTCCATATTGCTTCAATCAGCATTATCAATATATTAAGGCATACTCCGCTGGAATCGGCAGGGAATTTGCCCAAGCATTTAGAGCGTTTGCTGGAACAGTCTAAAATGTTTGTTTTGCCTGAAAGAAGATCAAGGCAATGCCCTAGAGTCGTCAAAATAAAGCCTCAAAAGTACCCAAGAAAATGCCAGTCAATTTCTTAACTGACTGGCATTACCCGCATCGGGGCTTTTTTGTTGTCATGTTTTGAAACAATAAGCTACAAATATGGACTGTTGCAGTTTGATGAACCCTCTTATATTGATTAAAACATGATCAATATTTATACAGAGAGTATGCCTGACAATCACTATCAAACTCTCGGTGTAGCACGTGATGCTTCAGCCGATCAAATTAAGAAAGCCTATCGCAAACTGGCGCGGAAATACCATCCTGATGTCAGTAAAGAAGCGGATGCCGAAGCGCGGATGCAAGCCATTAATGTTGCCTATGACACACTTAGTGATACTGAAAAGAAAAAGCAGTATGACTTTGAGCTTGACCATCCACAGGGTTTCACTGGCAATGCGCAAGGCTTTGATCAATCACAATTTTACCGCCAAGCGGGATCACAGGGGAAAAGTGCTGATTTCAGCGGCTTTGAAGATATTTTTGGGCGCTTTGGCCAAGGCTTTGGTGGCGCAGATTATCAATATCAACGTAATCAACGCCAAGCACAGAGCTTCCGTGGTGAAGATCAACATGCCAGCTTAGAAGTTGATATTGATGTGGCCTATCATGGTGCGAATCAGACCATAACACTTCAAATTCCAAGTTTGAATGCCTATGGCGAACCTGAAGTTCAACGCAAAACCTTGGCTGTTAAAATTCCTGCGGGAATGAAATCGGGCCAACAAATTCGTTTAGCTGGTCAAGGTCAAAGTGGTTATAACGGTGGCGCGTCTGGCGATTTATATATTGAAATCCTCTATAAGCACACTGAAAAACTTCGAGTTGAAGGTTCTGATATTTATCAACAATTGAATATTAGTCCCTGGGAAGCAGCACTTGGGCAAAAAATTGAAATTCAGACACCCGATGAAAAAACACTCGAGCTCCAAATTCCTAAAAATGCACGTGAGGGTCAGCAGCTACGATTAAAAGACAAAGGGATACCAAATAAAACACCTGGTCATCTTTACCTGATCTTAAATATAGTGATACCTCCTGCCCAAACTGAACAACAGCAACAAGCCTATAGCGCATTTGCTGAGGCCTTTCCGTCATTTAACCCAAGACAGTCTTAAGGAGAGCGTTATGACCACCATTCATTATCGTGAAATTGTCTGTGACGGTTGTAAACAGACTGAAATTGTAGATGAGAAAATGAGTTTTGATCTACAGCATTTTGCCTCTGCCTGTGGGCAAAGCCCTGAATGGGTACTCCAACTACTCGAATACGATATTTTGCCCAGCCGTTCCGAAGAACGTATTCATCAATTTTTTGGTGACGATATTTCTAGAGCGCGGCGCGCATACCGGCTACAACGCGACTTCGATGCCAGTTTCACTGCCGTCGCAATGATGTTGGACTTAATTGATGAAGTACAACAATTACGTCGCCAAGTAAAACATCAACAATTTCAAACACACTAAGAAATCACACGAACGCTCTGCATTGCAGGGCGTTCTTCTTTTTTTACCTGCAGAGAGAACTGTCGACCATCATGAAAACAAGAGATTGCAATAAAAAAGTCAAAAACATGTTTCCAGAGTTTCGAGAGTTAGTCACACAATTACGTGATGAAAACCCTCACTTCGCACGAATCTTCGAAGAACATGATGAATTAGATCGTGAGATTATTCAGCTTGAGCTTGATCCTGTGAATCATCACAACAGTGATATTGAGGGTATTAAGCGTAAAAAACTGAAATTAAAAGATGAAATTTATCGTTTACTGAAAAGTAGCGAAAATAATGATATACCTTAAATATTCATGCGCTTAAAGGAGTTCCCAAAATGATGCATGTTTTGCGCGGCACAGGCAATTCTACATGACACGATAATATCAGTACTTACTGAGACTGTTGTCACGATGAATTCACTTGTGCTGCTTGCCAACCTTACTTAATAAGAACAAACATATAAAAGGAAGAATTCATGTCAATACGTCGTATCGTGTTTGGATCATTGCTCTGTGTCAGTGGATTATTACAGGCCAATGATATTACTGGGGTATGGAAAACAATTGATGACCAAACCGGTTATTCTCGGGGTGATGTCACCGTCGTCAAAAATGCAGATGGAACTTATAGTGGTAAGCTAACGGTGATCCGACCGCTACCCTATAAGCCCTTAGTTGACATTTGCGTAAAATGTAAAGGCAAGTAAAAAAACACACCTCTCGTCGGCTTAGAAATTATGCGTGGTTTTAAGCAGGACAGCAAAAACCCATTGGAATATAGCGGCGGCACCGTACTCGACCCCTTATCTGGAAATGTCTATAAAGGTAAGGCCAAACTCAGTAGCACAGGTAAACGTTTATCCATGCGTGGCTATATTGGCGTGTCAGCGCTAGGACGAAGTACGACATGGATTCGCGCAGAATAAAAATGTATTAAGCACTCAATCAAGTCAGCAAGCTGACTAACAATCATTTTATTTTCGTCAGCTTTTCAATTTCTTTCATGGTCTTGACCGTGCCTTTCACTGTTCCCTTCACCGTCTGCTTAATGGGTTCATAGTCCATAAACCAAAATAAATTCATATGTTGATCGCCATGTTGCTGTGCCAACATATCAATCACGCTCTTTTCCCCACGCCCAACCAAATGTCGTCGATAGAAATAATACAGCAGCAATATTGTGGTGATGAGCATGATAGCCAACATCAACCAAAAGCCTGTCGGTGATTTTAAGCCTGGAATAAACTCAAAATTCATTCCATAAATACCTGTCAATAAAGTCAGTGGTGCAAATATGGCGGTAATAATCGCCAGAATCCGCATATTTTCATTGGTTTGGTTGGCCACTGCCGAAAAGTGTAAATCGATTGCAGCCTGAACTGCACTGCGTAAACGTGTGGTATGTTTTTGAATCCGTTCAATATGACTGGACAAATCATCCACGCGTACCAACATAATGTCCTGCTTTTCACTACGTTTTTTACCCTTTAGATGCGGGTAATTATCGACAATTTCATCACGTAATTCTTGTAAAGTCTCGATCTGCTCTTCACACAGATTTTCGACCTGTTGAAAGGCCATATTTTCTTGTAGCAATTGATGCCACTTAGTAAAACATCGATGTCCTTGCAATAGTTCTTGTTGCCAAAATTCTACACGACGCGTGAGTGGCACCCTTAAATCTAAATAACCATCTACCATATTGTTGAGTAATCGCAGCGCCAAATCGAGCGGTGTAGTAGCCAGCTTTCGCGGTTTATTTTGCTCATCTATCGGTCGGGTAATCAACGTTTCAATTCGCTGTAAATAACTCTCAATGGCTTTATTGCCTTTTTCGCGAATGGTAATTAAAACTTGCGGGGTCAGCATAAAACTAATCGGTGTTGTGGCTAAACCAAAAACTCGCTCATGCTTTTCTAGCGCTTGTTCACCAGCAACGATTTGATCATCTGGCGTAATCATTTTGCGAAAAATCAGCAGATCATAGTCATCTAAAGTATCAAAAGCACATGGATGTTCTAAATTTAAAATATCGCGTAAATGGTATTCATTGACGCGTAGTTGGCACTGTTGAAAAATTTCATTTTGCCAAGCTTCTGGTCGATTCACCACATCTTCACGGGTGCAATCAATCCAGATAAATTCTGGCTCTTGATCGGCTTGCTGTTCGCGCTGCGCTTGGTCTTGGACATAAATATGTGAAGCGGTCGGATGCTGAAAAAAATAGTAGCTTTGCATGACTCATTTTTTATTGTGTTTACATTTGCATAATGCCATAAAAAAAGCCCTCAAAAGAGGGCTTTTTTTAGACTTTAAACATCATTCAAAGTATTAAGCTTGTTCGATGTCTTTCATAGTCAATTTAATACGGCCACGGTTATCAACGTCAGCAACCTGAACTTTGATTTCTTGACCTTCAGACAATACGTCTGAAACGTTCGCAATGCGTTCGTTAGAGATTTGAGAGATGTGAAGTAAACCATCAGTACCAGGAAGGATGTTTACAAACGCACCGAATTCTACAATACGAATGACTTTACCAGTGTAGATTGTACCTGGTTCGATTTCAGCAGTAAGCGCTTGGATTTTCGCAACAGCAGCAGAAGCAGCCGCTTTAGTTTCACCAAATACGCGAACTGTACCGTTGTCTTCAATATCAATCGCTGCTTTCGTTTCTTCAGTGATTGCACGGATTGTTGCGCCGCCTTTACCGATTACATCACGGATTTTGTCCGGATTGATGTTAATCACTTGGAATGTAGGTGCGTGCATAGAGATTTCAGGACGAGCGCGTGAAATCACTTGGTTCATTTCGTTCAGGATGTGCATACGACCAGCATACGCTTGGTTCAATGCAGACTCCATGATCTCTTCAGTAATACCTTCGATCTTGATGTCCATTTGAAGCGCAGTAATACCGTTTGCAGAACCTGCTACTTTAAAGTCCATGTCGCCAAGGTGATCTTCGTCACCCAAGATGTCAGAAAGCACTGCGAAACGCTCGCCTTCTTTCACTAGACCCATTGCGATACCCGCAACTGGTGCTTTAAGTGGAACACCTGCATCCATAAGTGATAAAGAAGCACCACATACAGAAGCCATTGAAGATGAACCGTTAGATTCAGTAATGTCAGATACAATACGGATGACATACGGGAAGCGGTCAGCTGCAGGAAGAACAGCTTGAACACCACGACGTGCTAGACGACCGTGACCAATTTCACGACGTTTAGGACCAGATTCACGACCAGTTTCACCTACTGAGTATGCAGGGAAGTTGTAGTGAAGCATGAAGTTATCTGTTTTAGTACCTGCAAGCGTATCAACCATTAACGCATCACGAGTATTACCAAGTGTAGTCGTTACTAATGCTTGAGTTTCACCACGAGTGAACAATGCAGAACCGTGAGCACGGTCTAGAACGCCAACTTGTACGTCGATTGCACGAACAGTTTTTGTATCACGACCATCAATACGTGGTTTACCAGACAAGATGTTGTCACGAACTGTACGGTATTTAAGGTCTTCAAATAATTCGTTTACTTCATCAGCAATGCCAGTTTCGTCATTTTCAGGAACGAATTGAGCCAAAGCTTCTTCTTGAAGTGCATCAAGGGCTGCATAACGATCGTGCTTAACAGCGATAGTGTATGCTTCAGAAATTTTCGCTTCGAATGCTTCTTTTAATTTGCCAAGAAGTTCTTCGTTTTTAACTGGAGCAACCCAAGTTGACTCAACTGCACCAGCAGCTGCAGCAAATTCTTTGATCGCTTGGATCGCGATTTGCATTTCGTCATGACCGAACAATACAGCACCAAGCATTTGGTCTTCTGAAAGTTCTTTCGCTTCAGATTCAACCATCAATACAGCAGATTCTGTACCTGCAACAACAAGGTCAAGATCAGATTCTTTTAACTGTTCGTGGTTAGGGTTAAGGATGTATTCGCCGTTGATCAAACCAACACGCGCGCCACCGATTGGACCACGGAAAGGCGTACCTGCAATCGATAACGCAGCAGATGTACCCAACATTGCAGCAATGTCAGCATCCATCGTTTTGTCAGAAGAAATAACAGTTGCTGTTACTTGGATTTCGTTGAAGTAACCTTCTGGGAACAATGGACGGATTGGGCGGTCAATCAGACGTGAAATTAAAGTTTCAGCTTCAGACGCACGGCCTTCACGCTTACCGTAACCACCTGGAATACGACCTGCTGCATATTGTTTTTCTTGATAGTTAACAGTCAATGGGAAGAAGTCTTGACCTGCTTTTGCTTTTGGTTGAGCAACAACAGCAACGAGGACTTGTACGCCGCCCATAGTAATCACAACTGTGTTTGCTTGACGTGCAACACGGCCAGTTTCTAACACAACATTGTGCTGACCAAACTGGAATTCTTTACGAATAATATTAAACATCGACATGTTTTATTTTTCCTAGTTCTTTTGAACAATTATTCTAGTGGAGACCCCTAAGGTTTGGCATTCACAACATAGTTTTAAATGACAAAGCTTAGAAGCCGACCTCACCAGACAATTAATTACCCAAAAAGAGTAAAATTTGAATTTAAGACACAAAGAAGGAGCGAATCATCGCCCCTTCTCCATTATCCAGCCAAAGCTAGATAGACTTTAGTTTTCAGTAATACAGCACTTAGCATGCAATAATCCGAAAATAAAAGTTTAAATCGAATTAACGACGTAAACCTAAAGCAGCGATCAAAGCGCTGTAACGAGTAGCGTCTTTACCTTTAAGGTAGTCAAGAAGCTTACGACGTTGGTTAACCATACGGATAAGACCGCGACGGCTATGGTGGTCGTGTTTGTGCTCTTTGAAGTGACCTTGTAAATCATTGATTTGAGCAGTTAAAAGAGCTACTTGAACTTCTGGTGAACCAGTGTCGTTTTCAGCGCGAGCAAATTTAGCGATGATCTCTGCGCGATCTGCGTTAGTTAAAGCCATTCGATTTCTCCGAGATGCTTAAGGTTAAAATTTGATACGAATCAACTGATGAATCAGCTGACTGCCGTGCATCACTACAGCAAGTGCATTATATTAAGGGAAAATGGGTCTGATTGCAAAAAGAGATGACCATCAGCACAGGGATTTTCACCTATAAATTTAGGCTCAGCGCTTGAGTCATTTATTCTGCACACCACATCAGCTTTTCTTATTGTTTTTTATATAAATATTATTCTAAGCTGAATTAAAAAATATATCGCTCCAAAGACTTTGCCATTTAATGGTGAATTCTTTTTACTCACTTAAACTCCATATCCACTCCTAATGGCTCAGGTTAAAAAAAAGCCCGAGCTAGGCTCGGGCTTTTTTGCGCTGTAGTTTCTTCTTTTTTAATTATTGTTTTATTATTTATTGTTTTATATGGCGCTTTTTCGCGTCCTTATGTTAAACATTCCATGTTTTAACTCACACTTCCTTATGTGGTAGATTTTGCCACAACTCCTTGAAGTTAAAAGTCGTATTTTACGTATCTATATGTAAGCCATTTCGTACAAAACTTAAACAGTATTAAACCAATGTTACATTGAGACATATCGCGATTTTCAGACATAAAAAAGCCCTGTAGTCTCTCCCAAAACTACAAGGCTTAGCGGCTGTAAGTTTCCTCTTTCCTTACTTCACTGTAAGTTCGCTGTCTTTTGACGTTATCATTATATTTATGCGATTTTACTCAACTGTCCGTGTTGAGTTCTTTTTGTGTGAAGTCATCTTCTCAAAAACAGTACAAAAGCTCCATGCGCAAATCTCCTGAATCAATGTAAGCATTTTCTTACAAAGCACGATACATTTTGCCTATACTTTATAAAGACAACTGATTGTTAATTTTTTCTAAAAGACCGCTACTCCGTGTTGTACGTTTGGTGAGCGCTTTTGCAAAAGCCTCTTTTGCAACCAAAAGGCTGACAACTTTTTTCGCCCGCGTGATCCCGGTATAAATCAGCTCCTTACTCATCATGGCTGTGGCATGATTTTCTAGCACCACAGCTGTATGGGTAAATTCAGAACCTTGCGACTTATGAATGGTAAGTACGTAGGCAGTTTCAATATTTTTAGGTAACCGTGTCGCCATGACCCACTTATTTAAACTTGGAAAATAGACTTCAAATTGGGCTGAATTTTCTGATGGTCGTTGTAAACAAATGCCAATATCACCATTCGACAGACCGAGTTGATAATCGTTATAGGTCATCATCACAGGACGCCCCACATACCAGTCCCCTTGCTTTAATATCCCAAGTGCATCCAATACGCGCAGCTCAATTTGCTGATTAAGCTCATGTAAGCCCAACTTGCCAAAACGAATCGCAGATAAAATACGATAATGATCAAAATTTTGAATCACTTGCTCTAGCCATTGATCAAATTGATCTTTTTGCTGCTGTGCCTGCTTTAAAATCTCGACAAAGGGCTGAAAGCCATACATCAACTGATCATAGTACTTGCCCCATTGGATATTCTCTTGTGTATCCTCGGGTAAGTATTCCAATTGAATCACATCTGACATTTCGGCGCGCAGCGGCACAGGAACCAATGTACTTGGCTTAACCACATCGTGCTCAAATTGAGTCAGGACTTGTGTCGTGCTTTGCTGTTCAGCTTGCCTTTGAATAAAGGCTGCAAACTTACCAATGGCGGCATCTGAAACAAAACGGCGACTGTTTTTTAAATGAGTGCGATTTTCTGCTAAGGCATCAACATCTTGTAAATTTGCCAACACGGCACCCACATCCACAGAAGCCAATTGTTCCGCATCACCCAGTAATATGAGCTTGGCTTGATCTGGTACAGCAGCGAATAACATTTGCGCCAAACTTAAATCGAGCATTGAGGCTTCATCAACCACGACCACATCATAAGGTAAGCGCTGACGTTCATTAAAGCGAGGGATATAACGAGTGCCTAAACCGAGTAAGCGATGTAGGGTCACTGGCTTTAAGGTTTTCTTTAATATTGAATAGTGCTGTAATGCAGGATCTTTAAATGCTGCTTGCAAGGCTTCTTCCATACGCTGCGCGGCCTTACCCGTTGGTGCTGCCATAGCAATACGTAAAGTTGGATTGGCTTCATTTAATACGGCAATAATACGTGCCAAGGTATAGGTTTTTCCTGTACCAGGCCCACCGGTAATAATATTTAAATGCTGCTGATACACCATATTCAGCGCTTGAACCTGAAACGTATCTGTTAATAAATCTTTCGCAATATCAGCAGCCAGTGCTTGAGTTGGCTGTTGTTTTAGCCGTTTTACTTGCACTGCCAAAGCATACTCAAGTGACCAATAACGGTATAAATACAGGTATTGATCATCATAAACAAAAGGACTCGGTTGTTTCAGGGCGATACTTTCAGGCTGAGCCAAATGCTTTAAGCAACTGACTTGTGGAGTATTAATCTGAATACAACTGTCGCCATTTTCAATTGCTTGCATTAACTGTTGAATTAACTGCGTGGCTTGGGCTTGATCGCTAATATCCGATGCAAATTGCTGCAGTAAATAGGCGATCCAATCTGGCATAACGAGGTCATTTTCAGCCGGATCAAGCACATTTTTAGCGCTTAAAACCGTGCTTTTTAATGAATTTTTCTCTGTCGTGCTCAAACCCTGTACAGATAAGCTTTTCTGATCATTTTCCACACAGTTATCCTCAAACTTATCCACAAAGCAATCTATTGTTTTCATTTCATTATTTTGCTGGCCAAGGGATTTATTCACGCCTGAACCTCAGCTTTTGCACTTAAAATTTCATCTAATTTTTCAATGAATGCATCGTCTGGTTTCCAATAATGCACTCCTGCATTGCTTTGACCATCCATACCACGCAGGTATAAATAGCTCGCTCCACCCAAATGCTGTCGCATATTGTAATCTTTCATCACCACTTTTAAATAGCGATGTAGAGCCACCAAGTACAATGCAGCCTGTAGCCAATAACTAGAATGGCTCATGCTTTCACGTATATGCTGACTGTCATACTGCGCAGTAGATTCGCCTAAATAATTACTCTTATAATCGGCAATGTGATAACGCTGACCATCAAAATAAACCAAGTCAATTGAACCAGTTAGATAGCGTGCAGTAAACACATCATTCAAGTCTTGAATGTTCAAATCCGCTTCTTTTAAGCTTTCAAACAATGTACGAATTTTGCGGATTCCAAGTGCTCGATCCGCCAAACTCATATGGAAATCCATTTCTGAACGGTATTCACCATCTTGCAATTGGCTCAAACTAAAGCCGCCATGCAGCGGTGTGTGAATGATTTGTGAATACCATTCGTGCATTAGATTCACTACATTTTCAATGTCTTGCTCATCATTCCCTGTTGGCCCCAATTGCTTAATCAGTTTTTGTAGCATGTGGGGCGAATCAAACTCCACATCACTTTTAAAACGGGTCGTAATGGATTGTGCCAAACGATCGTCAGGGGTACTGAATTTGACTTTTTCCATGAGTTTATGCAGAAAACTCCCTGGCTTTGTGCCTTTTGGAAAGTTTTTCTTAATCCATGAAATGGGTTCAGAATGCGTTGCGATTTGCATTTCAGCCTGTTCCACTTCATCTGCCGCACTCTCATCCGTCTCGGTGATTACAGCTGCAAGTTGATCTCGCTGTGCATAAACTTTATGTTCAGTTCGCGTTAACGCAGTAAAGCTGGTTTTCTCTCGTGGGTAAAAATTTCCTACAGGTATCACATCTGCCTGTAGTGCTATGGTTTCTTCTTTCAGCAGAATCATGTGATCCAAAGCAGCTTTGAGCACTTCAGCCTCACAACTTTCATGATGATTGAAGGATGTCGCGGTTAACCCACGCCAAAAAGTCAGCCCTGAACGCTCTGCCGCTTGTTGCTTTTTCTCATCTGATAAGTGTCTAAGCACCGCATAAACACGATAACTGGCGCGGGTAAGCGCCACATACCAAAGGCGATGATGTTCTGCTTCATTTCGTGCTTCATGCTGCTGTCGGTCATCTTCAGGTAAATCAGATGTTTTGACCGCAATCACGCGTTCGAGCCCAAGGCTTTTCTTATGATTTTCCTTTAAAGAAAAATTCAGACTGCTTTTTTCACTTAAACCTGCATTGGCGCCTAACAGAAATACACAACCAAATTCCAAGCCCTTTGAGGCATGAATAGTCATGAGCTGCACACCTAAATTTCCCGTCAGTTTGCGCTCTTGGGTACTTTCATTATTAATGCCTAAATTAATCTGCCGAATAAACCACTGATACAGCTTATGCGCACCGGTGTAATGCTCACTTTGCTGACTCAATAATTCGGTCAGATGCCGCAGATTCACTACAGTACGTTCATTGTCACGACTTTGACCGGCTACCAACCGTGTCCACACTTGAAATAGAGTCATGCAGCTATTCCATGCGCTACGAAAACCTTGCTCATTCCAAATCAGGCGGATCTGTTCAAGCTGCTCAATTATTCGGGTTAAACCGTCAGGTTGCTGTTCTAATTCAACCAGTGCTTTTAAATCGTAGCCCAATAAGCGACTCAGTAAGGCACGTTTCACTTTGGATTCTTGGTAAGGGTTTAAGATGGCTGTCAGCAATGCGGCAACATCTTGCGCTATTGCACTCTTATAAACGCTTTCACGAGAGGCTTTGTAGCAAGGAACGCCTAAATGTTGCAGCGCCTTTTGCACCTGTTCTAATTCAAAATGGTTTTGTCCCAATACTGCAATATCGTCCGCTTGCAGCGCCCGAGCACCGGATTTTTCCTGAAAATATAAGTGTCCCTGCTGTGCCTGATTAAGTAAGGCTTGTATTTGCCAAGCCACTTGATCTGCTTCGTTCGAATCTTCTTCAAGCTGTAACCAACGTAGAGGCTGTGGATTGACTTGTTGATGATCAATTAAGGGTGGATGTTCACGTTCACCGGCTTGGATTGGGGTGTATTCGACCTGTTCACCAAAGTCCATCTGCCGATGAAACAAGGCATCAACCACTTCCACCAAGTTTTTCACTGAGCGATGGTTTTTATTTAAGGTATAACAACATCCACCCTTGGTTTGTATGTCATGTCGTGCTTTACGATAAGTCAACATATCACCACCACGGAAACCATAAATCGCCTGCTTGGGATCTCCAACCATAATCATACAACCTTGCTGTAAGCGCGTTTTTTCCCGCCAAATACTCGACAGCATGTCATCTTGATCTTGGTTGGTATCTTGGAACTCATCCACTAAAATCAGAGGATAACGAGCCAAGACATGTGCAGCAAAGCTATCTTTCCCTGCTGCTGAAGTCTGTTGCAATGCATCCGACAAAGTCCGGATTTGCTGAGAAAATGTGGTTTCACCTGCTTGCTGAAGAACTTGTGGTAGACGCTTTTTCACTTCCTGCGCCAAATAGAAATTCAGATATTGTTCCGCTTGATTGAGATGATCAAACGCTTCAATAAAGGCACGAAGTTGCTGTACAAACACATGTTGATAAAACGTGGTTTGCACATTCGGTTGTTCCTCAACGACTTTGTCTTTAAAAGCACGATCCTTCCAAAATTTTTTGGTAGGATCAAAAAACAACTTACGAACACCTTTTACAATCGATTGCAAGGAAGTCGTTTCTGCAAGGACAGCTTGGCTTCCCTGCTGTTCAAAATGTTGCAAGAAGGTTGGTAATTCAGTATTAAATAGCGTGAAAAAAGAGCCTTTAGTAAATCGTTTCGCTTCGACATAATTTTTATATTCGCTATTAGCATCAAAACAGCCTGCTAACTCCTCTTTGGCTTTTGGCAGCAATTGCACCAATTGTTGACAGATATTTTCAAAATGCAGAAGCGTATTTTCAGGTAATTCAGGTACGCGCAAATCAACTGAAGGGAAATTTAAGCTTTCCTTCACCACACTCAAATAATAGTCTGGCCCTTTGAGCTGATTATTCAGCATCAAATACTCAATTAAATGTGCAGACTGCTGCTGTATCCAATCACGCAATAAATCGTGAATTAAACGCTCAATATGCAGGTCTTCATCATCACTAATTTGTACCTGTTCAATACGACCACTTTCAAAAGCAAACTCACGTAATAACTTTTGGCTAAAACTATCGAGCGTACCGACAAACAGCTCTTCATACTGTTGTAGTACTACATTTAAACGATGATATGCATAGTCTAAATGATGCCCATGATCTTTTAATACCTGCTGATACAATGGATCGCTAATCGTTTGCTGTAAGGTTTGTAATTCAGACGCAGAAGTGGCCAGTAGCCCATAAATAAAATCACGGGTTTCTTCTGTGCGTAAACGAACACGTGCCTTTAATTCAGCTGTAGCTTTACGGGTAAATGTCGTCGCAATCACCTGATTTGGCAGATATCGATCGAGAAAAATACGCACCATTAAGCTTGATAAGGTATAAGTTTTACCAGTCCCAGCTGAGGCTTCAATCCAATGCAGACCAGTGAAATGCATATCCGCAATCGGGTTGGTCGAAACGTTGATATTGTGCTGCGGCATATTCATTTTTTACCCTCAGGCTTAATCAGCTCTAGTTTTTTCACTCCATCCTGTTCATCATCCATGACCTGATATAGGCGTTCAGCATAGTATGTGCTGGACAATTGAAATAATTCATCCGCTGCCTGCTGCTGTAAAATAAAGCGCCAATCGCGATGGTGACAATTGGCTTCATCAGATTCTAGCTCAATACCAAAACTATGATTATTCAGCCATTTATCTTGTAATTTTTGCAGATTGTCTGGAACAACCTGTCCATTTTCATTTTCTACCCATTGGGTCTTTTCTTGACGAATCAGTGCCGCCGGCAGTATCACAGGACGTTTTTGTGCATGCCGCCACAAACCGAACCAACTTGCTAATTGCTGTTTGGCTTGTGCAGAACTCAAGCCATGACAGATGATGGTTTTATCATTACAAATCACCTCACGGACGTATTGCGCCCCATCTTCACCTAAGTCCAAATAACTTAGCCAAAGTAAATATTCCAACCACGTTTGGGTTTGGCGCTTCGGCTTGGCACTCGAGGCCATGCAACTCAACCAAAGTGTTGTATGCTGATCTTCAGGTACTTGAATACTTAAGAGTAAATTGTCCTCAATATTTAAGTTTTGCTGTGTGGTCGCAGTGATCTGACGACCATCCAAACGCTGCACTAATTGTGCTTGCTCTGCTAAGCTAATTTTCCATGTACCTGTGCGGGTATGTCCGACAGGCAGCACATCTTGGAACAACGCAATATCTGGCTCAATTCGGCCGTCTGTTTCATCATCTGTTTGTGTTGTGGTATGAAGTACTGCATTGGGCTGAACATAATGTTTTTGTAGTAGTTCACGCACATGATATTGCTGCAATTTATCGAGCAATAGAGGCTCTTGCTGCGGCAATTGATCACCCGTGTAAACACTGGCCACCCCAAGTGTTTTTAGGTACAAACGTGCAGGAAATACTACATCTTTAATCCACTCCTGCCCATCCAACACTCGTATTTCAGTATCTTCCACGACTGGATAATCACGGTTAATCCAAGGCTGACGTGGGCCAGCACTGTGCTGAATTTGCTCCGCCACCGCAAACCATTGGTCTTGAAAACGTAAACTTTTACTTGGCTGAAAACCTTTCGGATCAAACGGTTGTAAGGGATGAACGTGATAGAGCGCTTCAAGCTGCTGAGGTATCCGTAAGCCCTCTAAATCCAGCATAGCTTCATGCGGCTGATCTAATGTTTGAGGACAGATCATCTTGGCTAAAAATTGGCTAAATTCATATAAAACCGAAGACGGCTCACGGCTTTCACCATCATTGACATCGAAGCCGTTATAGAACAGCCAGAGCGACTGCCGTGCAAATAATAAGGCGTCTAGAAATGCACCCTTATCGTCTTCTAAGCGTGAACGATCACCCAAGACCGGTTTAAGCAACTCCATCAAATCAAAAGGCACTTGCTGATCACGGCGTGGAAACTTGCCACTATCCATATTCATCAAGACCACCAAGTCATACGGTACTTGGCGCACTTTACCAATATCGGCAAAAGTAACTGATCCGGTCGGTTCAGCCTGCTCAGCCGAAGCCTCTAAACTTTGCTGTATTTCTTTTAAAATCAGCATCAAAGGCAAATCAAAACTCTCTGGCAATGAACCCACTTTTTCACTTTGCGCATTATGTAGTCGCTGTGTCACTGCGCGTAATACTTTACGAATATCCTCAAAAGCACGGCCACCTGTTTCAGCAAAAGGCTTCAAATCTGCATCTAAATGTTCAAGCCACTGTTGCACTGAATGACATGGCAATGTTGTTGCCTGTGGATTTAACCACTCTCGACGTTCTGCAATATCTTGATAAATTTGGATAAGTGTCTGCACCAATTCAAAGTCGGCACTTAAAACGCCTGCAAAACTCAAGGTGCCACCAAAAACCATATGCTGCGGAATCGCCACTCCCAAAACCAAACGATCTAAGGCAAATTTAAAGGTGTAGCGATAGTCCTGATCATTTTCAGCCAAATAGGCCTGCATATGCTGTTCGTCTAAGCCACGACGGAAACCAGCATTGATCAACAATTCCATCATGCGTTCCATTTGCACATGATCAAGTTGATAATAATGCTGTACTGCATTTAAATTCAGCCAATCGTGAAAGTCTTCAGCGCTAAATCGCCCTTGGCTAATTTCAATACGCCCAACAAAAGCTTGCCACGCATTATTTACATCTTGGCTAATCACCCCAGCAATTTTCACTGGAATATATGGCAAATCTTGAGCCGTGCGTGCAATACCACGGGTCGTTGAAAACACCGTACGAATATGTGGTTCCAGCTCTTTTAAATTCGGCACCAAAATCAAAATATCGCTCGGATGACGAGGTGCTTCAGGTGTTCCTGCTGCCAACCATCGTACCAATTGGTCTCGCAACACTTCCAGTTGACGCAAACTAGAATGACAAACATGGAATTGAATGGATTGATCTTCTTGCGCTAAAGCATAGCCATGTTTTTCTGGCTCTTGCAAAGTCATAATGTCATGCTGAATCTGCCCCAGTAATGTATTGGGTTCATCTTCAGGAAAAACATCTTCCCAACCTTCACCACCTGACATATTCACCAATAAGGCAAAATTATCACGCGCACGCTTCCCTAAACGGGTTAACAGCGAATGTTGTGACTCACGTAGCTCTGCATTGGTGGTATTTAAATAGGCTTGGATTTGTTCCGTCGTCACCTTAGGGTTTCGCTCAATATAACGCTGCTGTAATTTCAAGTTATAGCGGTCTTTCCACACCGGATCGACCATATCTGCCCAATATTCACGCGATGGGTTGAAATAAAGTAAGTGAACTTCTGTGAACTCACCAAGTCGATACAGAAATTTCAACTGTGCAGGCGGTAATTCCAAGGTGGTAAAAACAAAAATTTGTGCAGGTAAGCCATTATAGGTTTGGTGACGTTCATCATCTTCATCGACAGAACCATCCCCTAAAGAGAACTCTAGTTGCTGCTGATGATGGTATTCAGCTTGGCGTAGCGCCTGCCAAAATTTGTTATCAATCTCAAACCGATCATTAAAGTCTTTTTGGAACAATGCATGCCAAAGCCAGCGTTGCCATTGCTCCAATTGAGCAGCTTGAGTCGGTAAATATTCCGCTGCTTGATCAGGCTTAAATCCAGTTAATTGCAATACATCGAGTGGCTTATTTTTTGTCCACGCACTGAGCCAATCGGTATCACAATGTGGACATACCCATGTTTCTACACCTTCATCTGGGGTATGAATACAACTGCCACGATAGGTTGCATAGTTTGTAAATAATCGTGTGACTTGCGCTGCAATCCAATACAGCATTTCCTGACGTTTACTTTTTCGTTTATTAGGATCAGATAAACTGGAGCTATTGTCATACACACGTTGCAACAACACCTGTAAATCGGCAGGTGTATTTGCGGTGTCCAGGCTATCCGATTGAATGAATTGCGCTAGGCCATGATAAATACGCCACTGCATAATCAAAGGCGGCGTGTTAATCCCTTTAATCCGCTCACGATCTTGTTTGGTCGGTAGCGCCCACTCATAGGCTTTCCACTGTAAGCCTAAAATTTTGCGGTGATGCTGGATATTGGCACTGATGCTGATTTTTTCTGAAATCTGCTGTTCTAGCCACGTGGCAATAGCTTGATCGGGGACAACAATATGGCGCTCTTGTAACACAGACAGCGCATTGGTTGATTGCTGGGTTTTGAGCTGATCAATCAGACAATCCACCAATACTTCGATGCGCTGACTTTGAATTACGTGTATTGCCATGTTTTACCTATACCGCCTACGTGACCAACTACTACAA
Source organism: Acinetobacter sp. YH01019 (assembly GCF_013420285.1). Taxonomy (NCBI): domain Bacteria; kingdom Pseudomonadati; phylum Pseudomonadota; class Gammaproteobacteria; order Moraxellales; family Moraxellaceae; genus Acinetobacter; species Acinetobacter sp. YH01019. Next base: position 120,280 of record NZ_VOYM01000001.1, on the reverse strand, counting down.
AATAACAATGATTATTTACTATACATCTTCGACTGTCTATGCGACTTTGACAAGATAATAGATTGCAAAAAATGCTTTTAAACAAGTATCTTAATGATACTTTATGAGAAAAAATCCAATATTGCTTTAAGGGTATCTGCTTATGAAAATAGACAACATTCCAGAATCAATTGATCCCAACCTAAATCTGGAAATTATTCGTGCCGAATGCCTTGAACTCGTCAAAAAACGTGCTTACTTTTCTGCAGGCGCTGCGATTATTCCTGTGCCATTTTTAGATGTGGTGATTGACGTTGGCATCTTGTCACAGTTAATTCCAGAAATTAACAATCGCTTTGGTTTAGCACCTGAACAAATCAGTGTCTATGACCCCAAAACCAAACAAATTCACTGGAGTGAGCTACGTAAACGTGGTGTCGAGTTCTCTGGTCTCGTGGTTGCACGAACTGCCATGAAGAAATCACTCAACAATATTGCAGCGAAGTACATCACCAAACAAGTGACGAAATTTATTCCACTCGGCGGCCAGGCCATAGCAGCCACTTTGGGCTATATTGTGATGAAAAAAGTCGCTGAAACCCATGTTGAAGAAAGCTACCAACTGGCTAAACGCATTCAACAAAAATTTCCAAATCAACCGACACCCACCCCACAAAATGGCTAAGACGGATAGATCTATTTAACAATATAAACCCCGCCATGTGCGGGGTTTATATTAAGTGTACACGCTTCAACTTAATCCGCTTTTAATTGCTTTAAAATGGTTTGCAAAATTTCTAAACGAGCACTGTGTTTATCATTGGTCGAAACAATATGCCATGGCGCATATGCAGTATTGGTTCGCTCAAACATATCAGCCGCGGCCTTCAAATAATCATCCCACCGCTCGCGGTTACGCCAATCATCTGGAGTAATTTTAAAACGCTTATGTGCTGCTTCCTCACGTGCTTTAAAACGCAGCGCCTGTTCATCTTTACTAATGGCCAACCAAAACTTTATGACCACCGTTTGACTGTCAAATAAGTCCTTTTCAAAACGATTAATTTCATCATAAGCGCGTTGCCATTCCACATCGTTAGCAAAGCCTTCAATTCGCTCAACCAAAACGCGACCATACCAACTGCGGTCAAAAATAGTGATCTTTTCTTCTGGCAAAATTTTATTCCAAAAACGCCATAAATATGGTCGACGCAACTCATACTTTTCAGGTGCGGCGATAGTGTGAATTTCATATTCACGAGGGTCGAGTTTTTTCACAATGCGCTTAATTGCCCCACCTTTGCCGGCTGCATCCATGCCCTCAAATGCAATCACCACATTGCGGCTATCAAAGCGTAACGCTTCAGCAACTTTACGACTGAGCTTTTTCAGTTCTTGCTTATAGGCTGCCGCATCAGCAACTTCCGTACTGGGTTGTAATAATGCTTCAGGAATCTTCGCTTGTTTCCAACGCCCGACTGCTTTGTTCGGATGCACTGGACAATGCTTCAACGTCGTTAAAATATGCTGCGCAAATTGCTGATCACGTACCTGCTCATCTTCGCAATCAATGATTATCCAATCGTTTGTAAATCGCTGACGTAAGCGCTGTAAATTGTCATACTGTTTTTTATTACGCCAGTCTAAGCTATGCAATTTATGCCAACGCGCTTCGCTTGGGTCCATATCATCCAAACGCTTCTGCAACGATTTCCAAGACAGATCAAACCAAATCTTAATCACATCGACATTGTTATTTTTCAGGTCTTGTTCATACGCTCGCATATTTTCAACATAGTCATCAAATAGCGTTTCATCCAAGGGCTTAGAAACATGCATGGCGGTACTGAGCAAATCACTGTACCAATTGCCAAACAGCACCATAATCTGCCCTTCTGCAGGAATAAAACGTGCGTAGGACTGCCAAAAGGTTTGTTTCTGATTAAACATAACTGGCGCATCGGCTTTTACCCGCAGGTAACGTGGATCAACCCATTCACGTAGTTGTTTAACTGCTTCACCTTTACCCGCCAACTCAATTCCACTCACTAAAATCAGTACACTTTTCGCATTCGGCTGACGACTGGTATTTTTCAGTTGATACTGGGCTTCAATTAAATCAACAGAGAGTTGTTCTTCATCCATTAATTGAAATTCTGTTTCTTCTTCGCGCATGATTAACCTGTTTATTTTCGTTCTGATTTCAGTATAACCACGCCTTTAAATTTGCAACAATGCATTTCATGTCAAATTAAGTACGCCTAAACTGGCTATTTCTGCAACAAACTGACCCAGTTTGTATCGCTCTTTGATCAGTTTGTCATAGCAGGAAGCCGAAACACCTACTAAGATTCATTCATCTGAAAAAATAATTGAGACACCGAATGTCCAAACTTGCGGTACTAGATGATTTACTTGAATTGTATTACCAATTGAATTATCACAAAAAGCCAGAAATTTTAGCGCGTTTACAAGATGTGCAGCAGTGGCAAAAGCAGCGTATGCAACACACCCATGCCAAACAATTTGCAGAAAAGCACAATGTGTTAATGTCGGAATATTTTATTAATCGTTTATATGGCGGCCCCGACTTCGATGCGTTAGCACAACAGATTGCACGTCTGACCCGCTATGCACACAAAGCAGAAAAACTCATTCCTGATAACGCCATTAAAACTGGCACATCTGGTGTGCAATTGGCCATTTTAGCGGTGCAATTAGATGAGCAAGTGGCAATGCAACTGTTAGAAGATTATCCATCAAATCCCCCCTTAACAGATGAGATGATGCGCCTTACCTATTTAAAGTTAGATCAAGGAAAAGACCGTTTATTACAATTACAATTGCTTGATGATTTAGGTCGTAACCTCGATAAATATATGCGTTCATTTATGGTTTATACAGCGTTCAAAATGTGTAAAGGTGCAGCCAGCAAATACAACTTTGAAATCATGTATGACTTTATGCAAGACGGCTTCCTTGCCATGAAACCACTGAAGTCCGCAGAAAAATTTGTCCGTGAATTTACCGCGGTAGAACGTCAAATTGTTCAGCGTGTGCATGCTGGTGATCCAAACCCGTTTCGCCCTGCGGCATAAGGCAAAATGCCTGCACTTTGGCGCAGCATGGGTTATGCTAAGACGCAAAGTGCAGCAGTAGAATTCAGATTTTTTATAGGGGATTTGCAAAGCAATTACAGCAGATCCTTATTTTTTCTGTATATTATTCATAACAAATGCAATATGACTGCTGTATAAGCACAGAGAATCTGTCATCATGCTTGCAAAGCAACATTAACCCTATTTATATGTTAGGAGTGACTCTAATGTCTAACGAGAATCAAACGCCTGCCCCTACACCTGAGTCGGCACAAAATACAGACAAAGCGAGTCCATTCTTAACTGAGCCATTACCACAAGGGACAGCACAAGGTCAGCAACAATCTTTAGAACAACGCCTAACCGATACGCCTGTGACTGGTTCAGTACCTAAATACAATTTGCCACGTGGTGCTAATACCGGCAACGTCGGTGTAACAACGCACTTCGGCTATCAAACCGTAAACAGTGAAGATAAAGCACAAAAAGTAGCTGAAGTTTTCCACTCTGTTGCAAGCAAATACGACATCATGAATGACTTAATGTCATTTGGTATTCACCGTCTTTGGAAACGTTTTGCCATTAATATGTCGGGTGTTCGTCGTGGTCAACACGTGCTTGATATCGCAGGTGGTACTGGTGACTTGGCTAAAGTCTTCAGTCGTGAAGTCGGCCCAACAGGTCATGTCGTACTGTCAGATATTAATGAATCAATGTTGAATGTTGGTCGTGATCGTCTAATTGATGCTGGCTGTACCAATGTTGATTTCGTTTTGGCCAATGCTGAAACGCTAGAACCATTTGCAGACAACAGCTTTGACCTATTGACTATTTCATTTGGTCTACGCAATGTGACAGACAAAGATGCAGCGCTTGCTGCCATGTACCGCGTGCTTAAGCCAGGTGGTCGCTTATTGATTTTAGAGTTCTCAAAACCTGTGTTTGAGCCATTCTCAAAACTCTATGACATGTACTCATTCACTGCGCTACCAATTATGGGCAAGCTGATTGCAAACGATTCAGAAAGCTATAAGTACCTTGCAGAATCAATTCGTATGCATCCAGACCAACGTACCCTGAAAGGCATGATGGAAAATGCAGGCTTCCAAAACTGCGACTACCACAACTTAACAGGTGGTATCGTTGCGGTACACCGTGGTTTCAAACTTTAATACCGCAGGCTGAACTATGTGGTCGATTCTAGCACTCGGTGCAGTTGAACGATTAATTCATCATGTGATTGATTTGGATGCGATTACCCGCATCCAGCTCAATGAATTGCAAGGCAAAATGCTGCGTGTGGTGATCGACTCACCACAGCTATCAGTGGATGTATTCTTTGACCAAGAAAAAGTTCGCTTAGAACCTACACCAACAGGCCATACTGAAGCCGCATCCATCTTCGAACAGCGTCCGTTTGAACAGCAAAAGCAAATTACAGAAGCCACAGCGACGCTGCATGTCAAAACCGTGATTGAATTGTTAAAACTGCTGTTAGCTGAAGATGTTGGCAATATTCCACTGCAAGGTGATTATCACTTATTGCAAGATATTCAGCGCATCATGCAGCAAGCTGAACCGGATTTGGCTGCACATTTAAGTCCATGGATTGGCCCGAGCCTTGCTCATGAAATTGGCAAGCTGCAACTTGCACCGAAACATCTTAAACGTACTTTACAAAGCCATTTGTTCTTTGCTGAAGACGCATTAAAAGAAGATTCAGGCTTGCTTGCCCCACGCTGGCAGATGGACGACCTGAATCAAGACACCCGTATTTTGAATCAAAATTTAGACCGTGCAGAAGCTAAAATTCAGCAACTGCAAAATCAAATTGATTCCTTACAAGACAACATTTAAGACTAGGTAATTACATATATGATTCCGCACGTTTCACGTTTACTCGACCTTTGGCGCATTGCCGCGCACTATAGACTCGACACGTTGTTTCCTGCGGAAGAATTACCTGAAAAAGCCCGTCATATTCTGTCCATCATTCGCATGCACCCTGCGGCATGGTCGAGCCGTGAGCGTAAAAATCCGCTCAAACTCAAAGAGGCGATGGAAGAAATGGGCCCGCTTGCGATTAAGCTCGGACAGCTTTTATCGACCCGTCGTGATTTGATTCCACCCGAAGTCTTAAAACAGCTTGTTTTATTACAAGATCAAGTCAAACCATTTGGTAATGATGTCGCAAAAATGCGTATTCAAGAATCACTCAAGGCCGATGTAAATACCTTGTTTGCCCGCTTTGACGAACAACCGCTTGCGGCTGCATCTATTGCTCAAGTGCATACCGCAGCGCTGCATGATGGTCGTGAAGTTGTGGTCAAAGTGACTCGTCCGAATATTCGCAACCAAATTCTGCAAGATTTTGAAATTTTAGAATGGCTCGGCCAGTTCCTAGAGAAACGTTTAGAAGCAGCACGCGCATTACATTTATCTGAAATTATTCAGGACTATCGTCAAATTATTCTGAATGAATTGGATTTGACTTTAGAAGCAGACAATACCCGCCGTATGCGTCATTACTTCACGGGTTCAAGCATGATGTATGTACCTGAAGTCTATATGGACAGCCGTGATGTGATGGTTGAAGAACGCATTACCGGTGTGCCAATTTCAGATATTGCGACTTTTGACCGTTTGGGCATGGATCGTAAAGATTTGGCGGAAAAAGGGCTGACTATTTTCTTTACCCAAGTGTTCCGCGATAACTTCTTCCATGCGGATATGCATCCGGGTAACGTGTTTGTTGAAACTATTAATCCAAGTAATCCACGCTTTATTGCATTGGACTGCGCGATTATGGGCGAGCTGTCGAAGCACGACCAAATGACCGTTGCACGCATGTTGCTTGCAGTGATGAACAGCGACTTTATGCAGCTGATTCAAATTGTGCATCAAGCGGGTTGGATTCCACCGGGTACAGATCAAGATGCTTTGGCGCGTGAAATGCGCCGCACCGTCGGGCCAATGGTTTCTAAACCAATGCACGAACTGGACTTTGCCGGCATCCTGATTCAAGTGATGGATATTGCCCGTCGTTTCCATCTGGAAATTCCACCACAATTGATGTTGTTGCTCAAAACTTTGGTACATGTAGAAGGCTTGGGCACAGACCTTTACCCTGAATTAGACATTTGGAGTTTGGCTAAACCAATCTTGACGGATTGGATTAAAGCCCAAATGAATCCGCAGAAAAATCTTAAAGAACTTGGACAAAAAATTCCCGACCTGTTACTCGGTGCACAAGATTTACCAACCTTGATGATTGATAGCCTCAATGGCTTGAAAAATCAGTCGGCATGGCATGCAAAACAACTCAATGAACTACAAAGCATGCGCCTACAAGTGGAACATCAGCAAAAGCGTAGTTGGGTATTTGGCAGCATCATGGCAATTTTCCTATCGATTGCCATTATCTCGCCGTGGTATGTTTCGATTGTTTTAATTGCACTTTCAAGCGTATTAGCTGTGTGGCGTGTATTTAAATAAAATATTCTAAAATGTCTCGGAAAATCACTTAAAATAGTGATTTGAATATAGACATAAATTTGCTTCAATCTGTTTAGCGCCTTGATAAATCAAGGTGCAATACCATGACTCTAAAATTATTTAAAAACGTTTAAATACTTATTAACTTTAAAAAAATTAGAACCTTTAGAATCAAGATCGCAGGTTAACTATGTCATACAGTTATTTAGGGGTGCTGTATGGTCGAAATCCACTCAGAGCGTGCGCCACTGCATTGCTATATAGTTTTTCGACCCTGCTTGATGTATTCGTACATTTGAATATGTATCTGTCCTTGATTGCATGGCAACCTGCACTCAATACCACCATGTATCGAATGCAGCACAGTTCAGCTTTTTGGTGGATCATTCTCTTTAACCTGCTTCCCTGCTTATTCCTTGTTTTTTTGCCACAGCACAAACTCATGTCGGGGTTAAATTATTGGTTATGTGCAGGCACAGTCTTTTTTATCCTTAATCTATTTATGTGGGCAGTATTTCCGATGGCTACTTGGGTGATTGTCTGCTTGAGCCTGTTTCAACTCCATCGACATAACGAACTTTTATTACAACAGCGCTATTAAACACATCTACATGACTGATAAGTCATGAGTGGTAAGTTTCAGCCATTGGGCCAATTTTAAAAGCGACTAAAATAACTGTACGACTGTATTTTTAGTTTACTGCCATGACCCAAATTTTGCATAAAAGACCACCTTCGCTGAATATCCGTGCTGGCCACTTAGCACGTCAGTTGGTTGAACAAGAAGGCTTACAAGCATCACACATAGATATTATTCCTGGTGCAGCGGGTGGCCCAAAAGGTATTGGCATTCAAGGCTTAGATCAGGCGATATTTGCTGACTTTTTACCACGTGCAGCACAGAAGCGTACTTTAATTGGTTCATCTATTGGCAGTTGGCGTTTTGCCAGTATTGCGGCATGGGGCGCAACTGAAGGCACAAAGCGCTTGTCTGAGCTCTATACCCACCTACACTTTCATAAAAAAATGAGTCGTCAAGAAGTGAGTGATATTTGCCGTGGTATGTTGATTGATCTCATTCAAGGCAAAGAAGGCGAGTTGGTCAATCATCCTGACTATCATCTCACCGTCATTTCTGTCAAAGCTCAACATATCTTCCAAAGTGATAAAGCTTTGCCTTTACTGGCCTCGGTTGCAGGGATTGTCGGTACGACTGCCGTAGCCCGTAAGCACAGTCGTCACTTTATGCAACGTGTAATTAGCCAACCACAATCAGGTCCACAATTTAAAATTGATGATGATGGCTTTACTACACACTATCACTCGCTTACACCAGACAGTGTCACGCCTTGGCTGATGGCTTCAGCATCCATTCCAGGTGTCATGGCCGCAATTCGTGACATTCCAGATGCTCCACAAGGCTGTTATAGAGATGGTGGCTTAATTGATTACCACATAGATTTACCCTTCCAAAGCCAAGGCATAGTGTTGTATCCACATTTTACTGACAGCATTACACCGGGCTGGTTTGATAAATTATTTAAACGTCAGGCTAATCCTGACAATCAAGCACGTACCCTTTTACTCTCTCCATCACAGGAATATCTTGCAAGCTTACCATTAGGTCGTTTACCTGACCGTAAAGACTTTACCCTCAAAGGTTTAGACAACCAGCAACGTATTCAGATGTGGAATCAATGTGTTGCTGAAAGTCAGCGTATGGGCGATGAATTTTTAGAAATGGTTGAAAAGCAGAATTTCCCTGCGTTTATGCAAGCACTTTAAGCGTTACAGTATTCTGTACAAATGGGCGTTATAATACCGTTAGATTATTTAGGTCAGTATGTTAGTTAAGATTTATGCGGATATTTTTAATTGTTTTGCAGTATGCCTGCGTCGCTTTTGCACTCTTCCTTGGCTATCAAGTTTCTACAGCTCTCATCAGTGGTCAATACGATTTAATGGAAGTCGTTGCCGATGTAGGTACAATTCTAATTTGTATTGATTTAGCGGTGTTTCTCTTCACTTCTAATGCGAAACAAGGCATTAGTATTGAAGATTATGCGAAACAACTAGAGCAAACCCCTTCTAAATTGGTTTATGTTACCCGTAAGATGGGGCATTTCGGTATTTTACTGATTATTACCAGTTGGATTGTTCCGATGATTCGGTAGGTCTCAATGATTCAATAAAAAGTCATTTAGATGAAGCCTCTGAATGTATGTTTTTGAAGTCATAGTTAACCGTTTATAATAAATTTAAAAAAATTAGATTTAAAAAAATAATGACCTAAAGCTTTGTAACCGCGTTATGGCGAGAACAATATTGTCGGACAATCCAATTTTTAGAAAGGTAATATTTATAGACTTATTGTGTGATTTTTATACTTTATTGCTAATCTTAAGATTAGACTCATATATCATTGCTATGGCACTTATATAAAAAAACCTCCCATTAGGGAGGTTTTTTTAGAACTTAAAGATTACTTCGAACCTTTAATCCCTGCTTGTAATAACAATGCACCCAAACCACCAATTTTGTTTTCTTGTGGTTTAGCCGCTTGATGTTTCTTGCCTTGTGGGCGGTCGCCTTGAGGACGAGACTGCTGTGGACGTTTCGCATGTGGCTTACGCTCACCGCGTTGCTCTTGCTGTGCATTATCACGACGTGGTTGACGTTGTGGTTTTGCCGCAACAGCGCCTTCAGCACGCATCGACAAGTTCACACGGTTACGTTCAACATCAACGTTTAACACTCGAACTTGTACAATTTGACCTGGTTTCACCACTTTATGTGGATCTGCCACAAATTCATTTGCAAGCTCTGAAATATGAACTAAACCGTCTTGGTGAACACCTACATCAACAAATGCACCGAAGTTGGTTACATTAGTAACCACACCTTCAAGCTGTAAACCTTCCGTCAATTGACCAACTTCAGTAATGTCTTCACGGAATTTAGCCGTGCGGAACTCTGGACGTGGGTCACGGCCTGGTTTTTCAAGTTCAGATAAAACGTCTTGAATTGTCGGTAGACCAAATTGGTCATTCACAAATTCTTCGGCGTTTACTTGGCGAATAATTTCAGTATTACCAATAATATCTTTGACTGTGGTTGCTTTCGCTGCCACAATTTTTTCTACTAAACCATAAGATTCAGGGTGAACAGCAGAAGCATCAAGTGGCTCAGAACCATCTTGAATACGCAAGAAGCCTGCTGCTTGTTCAAAGGTCCGCTCGCCTAAACGAGGAACTTTTTTCAAACTTTGGCGGTTGTCAAAACGACCATTTTCTTTACGGAAATCCACAATTTGCTGTGCAATTGATTTATTCAAACCCGCGATATAACCCAAGATTGCAGATGATGCTGTGTTCACATCTACACCAACTGAGTTCACGCAGTCTTCAACTACTGCTTCTAGTGTTTTTGCTAAACCTGTTTGGTTCACGTCATGTTGGTATTGACCTACACCAATCGATTTCGGATCAATTTTCACAAGCTCCGCCAATGGGTCTTGTAAACGACGAGCAATCGACACTGCACCACGAATCGAAACATCGAGCTCTGGCAATTCTTGAGAAGCCAATTCAGATGCTGAATAAACCGATGCACCTGCTTCAGAGACAGACACACGAATCAAATTCAAATCCGTATTCGCAGCCATCATTTCAGCCACAACCGCTTCAGTTTCACGGCTTGCAGTCCCATTACCAATCGCAATTAATTCAACATTGAATTCGCGGCAAAGGCGCGCAAGCTCTGCAATTGAACCAGCTTTATCTTCTTTCGGGGCAAATGGGTAAATAGTGCTGTGTGCAAGTACATCACCTGATGCATTCACAACGGCCAATTTCACACCCGTACGGATACCAGGGTCAACACCCAGAGTGGTACGCGCGCCTGCTGGTGCAGAAAGTAATAAATGACGTAGGTTTTCAGCAAATACATCCATCGCTTCAGCTTCGGCAGCCAAACGATTTTCAGTCAATAATGAATGCTCAATAGCAGGACGTACTTTGCCCAACCAGAACAGTTTTGCTGTTTGTTTTAAGAAATCTGCGCGTGCTTGAGGCTGTGCAGTTTCAACATTGTATTCAGTTTCAATACGTGCCAATGGTGCATCATCTTCACCATCGACTTTTAAGCCTAGGACATTTTCTTGACGGCCACGTAGCATCGCCAATAAACGATGTGACGGCACTTTATTTAAGCTTTCAGAAAAATCGAAGTAATCACGGAATTTTTTACCAACTTCTTTTTTCTCATCACTTGCCACTAAACTTTTTAACATTGCTGTTTTTGCAAATGTTGCTTTGAGTTCAGTGGTTAATGGAATATTTTGCGCCCATTCATCAATTAAAATGTGTTGAATCGCATCAAGTTGACTTTCAACATCTGCATAATCTTCATGGCTAAAGCCTGCCAAAGCTTCCGTAGGATCGATCGCTTCATTAAAGATTTTTTCAGCGATTGAGCCTAAACCCGCTTCTTTTGCTTTAAATGATTTACTGGTACGTTTTGGACGATACGGTGCGTAAATTTCTTCTAATGCATTTTTAGTTTCTGCTGCATTTACTCGTGCAAGTAAGTCATCAGATAACTTGTTTTGTTCTTTTAGAGACTCAATCACTTTCTCACGACGATCGAATAAATCACGCAGGTAGGCAAGACGTGTATCAAGCTGACGTAATTGAGTATCGTCCAAGCCTTGCGTCACTTCTTTACGGTAACGAGCGATAAATGGAACACTGGCACCCTCATCAATAAGCTTGATGGCAGCTTCAATTTGATTTGGACGTACGGCAATTTCTTTTGCCAACTGCTGAACTAAGTCAGTCATCGTATTAGATCCCTGCAAGGATAAGTTCTAAAAGCCATGATTATAAAGACCAAGACCATAAAATCCACAATTGTTTTTATAAATTTATGCGTGGTTTTTATTGCCAATCCATAGCAATGACACATTTTTTTACTAAACTGACTATGAAACAGCAAATTAGCGAATCCAGCGTACAGAACTTAAACCGCTTAACATGTATACATTTGGTATCTATGTCTTGATTTTAACTGCAATATTTGTTGCTTTAGAGCATAGTAAATTTATATAAATGAATCGTATACTCAAGTGAAATCTACTTTTTGTTTACGATGACAATAAAGGAGCACGTCATGAGTTTAGTTGTACCTGCTGAAAAAACAGATGCCGTACATGCCGAAACCGACCGAGTTGAACGCATTTTGGTTGTCGATGACGACGTTCGTCTGCGCACGCTCTTACAACGCTTCTTAGAAGATAAAGGGTTTGTGGTTAAAACCGCACATGATGCGACTCAAATGGATCGTCTGTTACAGCGCGAACTTTTCTCTTTGATTGTGCTTGACTTCATGTTACCCGTTGAAGATGGCTTAAGTATCTGTCGTCGCTTACGTCAATCAAATATTGATACACCTATCATTATGTTGACTGCACGTGGCAGTGACTCAGACCGTATTGCCGGTTTAGAAGCTGGCGCAGATGACTATCTACCTAAACCATTTAACCCAAATGAACTTTTAGCACGTATTCGTGCGGTATTACGTCGTCAAGTACGTGAAGTTCCTGGTGCACCAAGCCAGCAAATGGAAGTGGTTTCATTCGGTCCATGGTCACTGGATTTGTCTACCCGCACATTAACACGTGAAGGCCAAGTGGTAACGTTAACGACCGGTGAATTTGCGGTTCTTAAAGCTCTCGTTCAACACCCACGTGAACCACTCACTCGTGACAAACTGATGAATCTTGCACGTGGTCGTGAATGGGGTGCAATGGAGCGTTCAATTGACGTTCAAGTCTCTCGCCTACGCCGCTTGGTGGAAGAGAACCCTGCCCGTGCTCGTTATATCCAAACCGTATGGGGTGTAGGTTATGTATTTGTTCCAGATGGTGCGGAATAAGATTAAACAAAGATAAATGTCGCTAACACGACGGAGTCTTTTCATTAAACCTAATAGATATGCAATAACCTGTGGTTCGCCTTACTTTTGTTTCGGCAAAAGTAAGCAAAACCATTGTCATCCGCAAAACTCGTCCATTTTCTGCACATAGATAAAATCATCGCAGAAACTTTATATATTAAACACCTCCTGCCTCAAACAGTTGCGGATGACCTGAGCGCGTATCGGACATGGTTTATTGTTCTAACACTTTAAATTTTGCTCTAGGATAATGCGTGAAACTAGAACCAATCGACCCACAGGAATTTACCGACTACGTTGCCTACTCCGAAAAAAAACGGACACATTGGGAACGCTTCCTCGATAAAATTAAACCTCGTTCGGCAGCCATGCGCACCACCGTATTGGTCTTGTTTGTGGTGTTTTTTAGCCTGTTCATGTCTTTATGGTTCTTCTGGCGTACACTTTACCTCCCTGAAATTCAACAACATGCACGCTATTTAGCAGTTGAATTGGAAATCATTAACAACCCCGATCTACGTATTTTTCACAATAATGCCGAAGTTGATGTCGATGACTGGATGCGTAATCGTGTTGGCATTGAATATGTCACCGATCCTAAAGAGTTTCCGAACGTTAAAGACAAAGTTATTGCTGAATTCTTTACCAATCAAATTGAGAAAAAATTAGCCAAGGAAATGCGTATTGACAATGCCACCGTGTATTTCCAATTTAAGCCCGACCCACGCATTTGGATTCAAACTCCCGAAATGAACGGGAACTGGGTCCGTGAACCATTAAAAACCTATGCGAACTATAGTGCTGAACTAATTCTCGGATGGTTACTTGGAATTCCGCTGATTGCTGCCGCGATTATTTTAACTTTAGTGCGTCAGCTCAACCGTCCACTCAAACGCTTACAAGATGCCGCGAATAGCTATAGTAAGCATGGCACTGCACCATATTTAGAAACCAACCATGGCCCACAGGAAATTCGTGAAGTTAACCAAGCCTTTAATCACATGGTGTATACCTTAGAGCAGACAGAACGCGACCGCCGCATTATGTTGGCCGGCATTTCTCATGACCTACGCACCCCACTGACACGCATTCGACTCAGCGCAGAAATGATGCCCGATGATGACTTCTTAAAAGAAGGGCTGATTTATGATGTTGAAGATATGGATGCCATTTTGAATCAATTTATTTCATATATGCGTGATGGTTCAGATGAAACGCCTCAAGATACCGACTTGAATGCCGTACTACAGGAATTAGTCATTCAATTTAAACCATTGGATATTCGTTTTGAGCCACAGGATTTACCAATTATTCAGGCACGAACCCTGTCTTTAAAACGTTTAATTGGTAATCTCATTAATAACTCGAAGCGTTATGGTGCCGAACCGATTGAACTATCAACCGAATATGAAGGCGATCATATTAAAATTCGTGTTGCTGATCATGGTGAAGGGATTCCTGAAGATCAAATTGAAGATTTAATGCAACCTTTTGTGCGTGGAAATGATGCTCGAACCATCCAAGGAAGTGGTCTAGGTTTAGCCATTGTAAAACGAATTGTAGACATCCATTGTGGTGAACTTTCAATTCACAATCGTGCCGAAGGTGGACTAGAAGCGATCATTTCCTTACCAATCAATAAATTAGAAAATGATGAAATTTTAAACAACAGTCCATTAGAAAAAATCAAACAAACTTTGACTGAACGCTTTTAACAAGCGTTCAAAAAAAAGACAAACGATTTTGTTTAACGATTAACCGTTGTATTTTTTTACTTTAATAATCAATAAAATAAAAACCATAAAAATATCTTATACCCACATTTTTTCAAAAAATTAGACCTTAGCCTAACAGGTATGCAAAATGGCTTTTTTGATCGGTACAATCCGTATCAGTTTTAGGAATTTCACGAGAGTATAAGATGTCTTTAGATCGCATCCGTTTAGCGTCACTTCACGATAAAGTAATCAGTGCTAAACAAGCTGCTGAATTTATCAAAGATGGTATGACTGTAGGCATGAGTGGCTTTACCCGCGCAGGTGAAGCAAAAGCAGTGCCTTTAGCATTGGTTGAACAAGCGCATGCGAACCCGTTGAAAATCACTTTGATCACGGGTGCGTCTCTAGGCAATGACTTAGATAAAAAATTGACTGAAGCAGGTGTTCTTGCTCGTCGCTTACCGTTCCAAGTTGACAACACTTTACGTAAAGCCATTAACAAAGGCGAAGTGATGTTCATTGATCAGCATTTGTCTGAAACGGTTGAACAAATGCGTAACCTTCAGCTTAAAAAGCCTGATGTTGCGATTATTGAAGCTGTTGCTATCACTGAAGATGGCGGTATCATTCCCACAACTTCAGTAGGTAACTCTGCTAGCTTTGCTATTTTTGCTGAAAAAGTAATTGTAGAAATCAATACAAATCTAAGCCCTGCATTTGAAGGCTTACACGATATCTACATCCCGACATATCGTCCAACACGTCAAGCGATTCCATTGACTCATGTTGACGAACGTATTGGTACACATGCAATCAACATCGATCCTTCAAAAATTGTAGGTATCGTATTTAACAACGAATTGCATGACTCTCCATCTACAGTGACTGCACCTGATGATGAAACTCAAGGTATTGCAAACCACCTGATCGCTTTCTTTGAAAAAGAAGTTGAAGAAGGTCGTTTACCGAAAAACCTAGGTCCATTACAAGCAGGTATCGGTTCAATTGCAAACGCAGTATTGACTGGTCTTAAAGATTCTAACTTTGAAGACTTGATCATGTACTCTGAAGTACTTCAAGACTGTACATTTGAATTGATCGACGCAGGCAAAATGAAATTTGCTTCAGGTTCTTCTATTACGCTTTCTGCTAAATATGGCGAAAAAGTATTTAATAACCTTGAACAATACAAAGACAAACTTGTATTACGTCCACAAGAAATTTCGAACCATCCAGAACTTGTACGTCGTTTAGGTATTATCGGTATCAACACTGCACTTGAGTTTGATATCTACGGTAACGTGAACTCAACTCACGTTTGCGGTACAAAAATGATGAACGGTATTGGTGGTTCAGGTGACTTCGCACGTAATGCACACTTGGCAATCTTCGTGACTAAATCAATTGCGAAAGGCGGTGACATTTCATCTGTTGTTCCATTTGCTTCTCATATTGACCATGCTGAACACGATGTTGATATCCTTGTAACTGAACAAGGTCTTGCTGACTTACGTGGTCTTGCTCCACGTGAACGTGCTCGTGCTGTAATCGACAACTGTGCTCACCCAAGCTACCGTGATGCGTTGAACGATTACTTCGATCGCGCATGTGCAAAAGGCGGTCAAACACCTCATCTGCTTCGTGAAGCGCTTTCTTGGCACATCAACTTCGAAGAGAACGGTCACATGTTGGCAGCTCAACCTGAAGTTAAAACTGCTTAATTGACAGTTGTATAAAAGACGCTCTTCGGAGCGTTTTTTTTATGGCTTTTATTTTTCTATATAGCTTATCAAGGGCGCAAAACTCGATTAATCTAAATTGGTCAAAATAAATGCAAAACTATAATTATGTTTATTATTCGCCCCTATTTAGAATCCGATTTAGATGATGTCATTGCACTTTGGGAACTGTGCGGATTGACCCGTCCGTGGAATAACCCTGAAATAGATATCTTTCGTAAATTGGCGCAGCGCGATCAACTGTTTTTATTGGCGGTCAAAGATAACCAACTGATTGCAACCGTTATGGGTGGCTACGATGGTCATCGCGGATGGGTTAATTACTTGGCTGTACATCCTAATTTTCAACGTAATGGTGTTGCAACGGCATTAGTGCAACAACTAGAAAAACGTTTAATTGCATTAGGTTGCCCAAAACTACAACTGCTTATACGTAAAAATAATATTGATGTACAAAGCTTTTATGAACAATTGGGCTATGACGAAATTGACGTCATTTGTTTAGGCAAGCGCCTAATTCAAGATTGAAGCCGGTCTCATTTTGTTTAAACACACTTCCCTTGCATCACAAAATTGACCTGCAAATGTAATCGCTATGTTTGTAGAAATGGATGCATTTAACATTTTCATGATATGAGCCGAAGATCAAAAAGGGTTTGCATTCCTTGGCTTTAAAATTTAGGATTTGCCCCCATAACTCCCAAAGAACATTGAATAGAGATTTATCATGCGTGTAGATATTTGGTCTGACGTGGTTTGCCCATTTTGTTATATTGCCAAAAAACGCCTTGAATCCGCTGCTGAAGAAGCAGGCGTTGAGCTTGAAGTATTTTGGCATAGCTACCAATTAGATGCGGATGCCCCTGCTCGCTTACAGATTTCAAATACTGAGCGTTTAGCGCAAAAGTATGGACGTAGCATTGAAGAAGTCGAAGAAATGCAACGTAATATTGCTGCAATGGCAAAAGCTGAAGGCATTGAATTTAACTGGGAAAATGCAAATTCTGGTAACACATTTAATGCACATCGTTTAATTCATCTTGCACAAAGTAAAGGCTTGGGTAATGAAGCTAAAGAGGCTTTTTTCTATAGCTATATGACTCAAGGTTTAGCAATTGGTGAACGTGAAACTCTAGAAGATGTGGCTTCACGTATTGGTTTAAACCCAGTTGAAGTTGATGACTTACTTGATTCAGATGAATATGCTGATTTTGTCAAATACGATGAAGAAGTCGCGCGTGATCAGCTTAAAGTTACGGGTGTTCCGTTCTTTGTTTTTGAACAACGTATCGCTTTAGCTGGTGCACAGCCTAAAGAAGTTTTCTTACAAGTTTTAGAAAAAGCTGCTGAATTACCAGAACAGAAACCAACGCCAATTTGTTCTGATGACAGCTGTGAAACACCTGAAAAATAAGGCTTAAAATTTATTAGTATTAATAAATTGATGAGCAAAAAAAATCCCCAATTGGGGATTTTTTTTATATGCACTACTCGCCATCATTCAACCAAGAAGCTAATTTTTAAATTCACACGATATTCAGCAATCTTATTATCTTTCACCACGACTTTTTGTTCGTTAATCCATGCACCTTGTACATTTTTAACCGTCTCAGTGACCTTATTAATACCAGTTTGAATGGCATCTTCAAAGCTTTTTGTACTACTAGCATTGACTTCAACAACTTTAGCTACCGACATTTTAATAATCCTCATTGTTATGATTTTTGAACCTTCATCATAAGATCAAGTCATGCTAATTGGTTATTTTTTAAACACTAAAACATCAAAATATTACATGCCTTACACATGCAGCTTCATTTTTTGTCTTACAAACAAAAACGTTGCTTTACATGCGACAAATACTTATCTCACTAAGAGCAGGTTAGGCTAATCATTAATCTTTCATCAAGTTTTGGAGCGACACCATGACCATTGAAAATCAAAGCACGAACAATCCAACTCCGACAACAACCCCTTATTCCGCAACCACACCGCTCGATATACCGACCTCAACTACGGCTGAGGCTAAAAAATCACGCTTTTCACCAACAGTAAAAGGTGCGCTGGTTGGCGCGGTCGCAGGTAGTGTACTCCCCGTTTTTGGCACGTTCAGTGGTGCGATTATCGGTGGTATTGCAGGGAAAATTTATGAGAAAAAGTGTATTAAAAATTAAAAATTTTTAAGCACGTCCCTATTAGTTCTACGCGCTTGAATACGTATAAACAGGTTAGAGTAATAGCTCTAATCAATTGTTTTATATAATTTTATTTTATGCCGTTTGTCGTTTGTTGCCGATTCGATCATTTCTAGTTGATTATTTTTTGATATTATTTTCACGTAAATTAAAGATATCAATTTTCTCCCAAGTCTGACTTTGGTCAGACGAAATGATCGTTAGGAATACATTATGAACGCTCTTAAATGTGCTTTAGCTGTTGCTGTTTTAGCTCTATCTGCTAACGTTGCTGCGCAAATCGTTTATGTACCAGATTTTCCAGTTAAAAAAGCAGTAAGTACTGAAACTGCAAATGCTGAAACTAAAGCACCTGCAACTGAAGAAGCAACTCAAGGTGCAACAACTGCTGAAAAAGCTGCATAATATTTAGCAGAATTTTCATGCAATAAAAGCCGATTATTCAATGTAATCGGCTTTTTTATGCCTGAATTTTTTATTCATAAGATTGATCAGTTTTAATTAAAAATAACCAAAATTAAGATCAAACGTTTTGTTTAGAATTACCCAAAGTGAGGCCTTTTCACCAAGCTAGTAATGGCTTTAAAAGCAACATACACCATTTACTAGAATTTTTTTTGCTCAAAATGAGCATTATTTGTCATTACTTGAATTTTATTGCTAGAAGCTGACAATTATTTCCATGTTTTTTTTAATGAAATCCCTATAATCAAAAAATAATAATATTCTTAATTTTTTATTCATAAGCATTGCCCTATGCAAGAACTTCAAGCACTTATACAAGGAAAAATTTCAGCTCAGGCCATAGATATTGACCAGCTATTAGCTTTGGCTAAAAAATATAATGATCCCAATTCTTCAGAATATAAATTAGTGGATCTTGCCACCAATATTGTGTTGGCTAAATATTTAGAAAAAGCAAAAAAAGTCATTTAGGACGATATAAAATGGATGCACTCATAAAAGCGCAATTGATCAAAGAAATTCATGATCTGACTTACAAACTCGAGCATCGTTCATTGAGTTTGTATGAAACTGCGATTTCTAAAAAGCGCATACATGACATTTTTGCTTGCTGTGATGAACCCATTTTTCAAAAGCAAATACTTGAATATAAAGCTCTGACACAACCTGAAGTTGCAGCACAAACATTTGCCCTACAGACCCCTTTTGCACTCTCTTTCCGAGGCTATTTCTTAGAGCATGAAATGCTTGAAAATGCACTTTATGCGCAAGCAGACGCGGGCTGGGCTTTCATGCATGAAGAAAATCTAGGCTGGCAAATTTGGCTGATACCGGCACCCTCACGTACAGCATTAATCAGTGAATGGGGCGATTTCAGCAGATGCTATGACTGGTTGCTGGAACAGCAGCAAATCTATCGTTGTCTGGCCACGGATAACGAGATCAGTAGCCTTGCTGTACCGCTTCGAATTGATCAACAAACACTGAAGCATGATCGTCTAATTGAGCAACAAAATGAACTTGAATTAAGGTCTATGCAGCCCGCTATCCTTATAAAAGACGAAATTGAAACGCAGTACAATCTTGCTAATGAAACCTTAGCTCAAAAACAACAAGTACACGTTGCAAGAGAGAATCATCATATCGAAGAACAGACTGCCTTTGATAACTTAGCACTCACCCCATTAGCCCACACAACACAGACTTTCCCTGAGTTCATTCATATTGGTGCTTTACACGCGCAGCTAATCCCCCCTGTTCATGATGTTTTAAATACACAGCAAATTTTTGCGTTAGATGTATCATCACAAAATGAATTAGGGACATATATAGATTTCGTCTTGCATCTTTCTGAGTTCAATTCATGGGAAGCATGCCCCTGCTATATTGCGGAACAATTAGATAAACAGTCACAATTTATAAAATATCTCGTTCTTTTAGGGGCAGAGAACCAAATGGAAGCGATCCGTCTCGCATCGTTGTTTGCTGAGCAAAATAGTCACTACATAGCTTCTTTGAAAGTCATTTCGAATACAGAGTTGGATATTTTTATCGATCAAACCGAGCAGCTGTATCAGCATTATCAAAATGCAGAATTGCTATGGAACAAAGATCATTATTTTCCTTTTATTCCAGCGGCTTATATTCACACTCAAAAATTTCTGCATTTTGATGAAATGGACGCAGATTTTGAAACGCCTGTCTTACTGCTTCAAGAACGTAATAAAATTCGGCTTATCCATGGTGAAAAGCGCATGACTTTATCGCAGGTTGAACACGCTTATCCTTATTTGTTGCTAAACCGTCAACAAGGTATCAACTGGCAAACAATTCAGCATGTCATTCAACAATTAACGCCGCCCATCCAGGTCACACAGCTCTATACCGCATTAAAGGCGCATATTCAGGAATAATTGCAGTGGTTTTGTAGTTTAACTTGCTTTTTTTATACAAATTTTACAAAACTACAGAAGCAGATTCACTTAATAAGAGCCAAAACATATGCACAAAAAACAACAGCACTTTGTTAGGACTTTTTTACTGACAGTTTCTCTGGGTCTTACTTACCAAAGTATTTGGGCAAATGAATCAATCAGCACAGCGACGCTACCTGTGACGGATGCTGAATCTAAGGATAGTGCTGACACAGACAGCATAAATACACCGAAGAATTACGATTTACTCGACCAAATTCCACGTTGGATTGATGCCTCACCAACGTTCTTGCCAGGCCAATCTGATCACGCAATCGTACCGAATACAAACCAAACTGAAAATAATAGCTGGACAGATCGACAACAGAAAAAAGTCCGAAATTGGGCAGATCGAACGGCCGTTCGTATGGATAACTGGTTTGGTCAAAGTGAGCCTGATAAACCAGCCAATGCTACCCTTAGGGTGATTTTAGACAACAGTTGGAATAAGCACGATGAATACGAAATTAAGCCACGTATTCGCGGTAAAATTAAGCTTCCCACTTTAGAAAAAAAATTGAGTGTGGTCTTTGGTGATGACTCACTTGATAATGAATTAGAAAATAATACTGCAATTACCAATGAAAACCCTGCGGGGCGTAGTGATAAAAATTATGACAATAAGCAAACCCGTGAAGATAACAGTTCACTGGCTTTACGTTGGTCAGAAATTTCAGATCGACTACCCTTCGAAACTGACGCTGATCTAGGTTTACGTTCTGGTGATGATTTATATGTCCGCTTAAAAGCAGCTAAAAAATGGCAATTAGATAATGATTATAGTTTTCTAGCCGAACAAATTTATCGTTATGGTATTGATAGTGAAAATTATCTACGTACCAATCTTGAATTGACCCATACTCGCCCAGGTGAACCTTTCATTTCAAATCAGTTCAATCTGACCTATGCCGATACTCAGGATGATGATTTAAAATGGGACAATTTCAGTTATCGCCAACACCAGTTTTTTAAAGGCAATCGCTTCAACTACGGCCTGTATACAGGTGGATTTTATAATAATGATCAACTGCGTCTAAATAGCTGGGGACCTTACATATCGTGGCGCCAACCATTTTTGCGTGAATGGTTCTATATACAAGGTGATCTCAATTATTTAAATGACCATCGTGAAGACAAGAGTCACTACCTCGGTGCCCTAGTTCGTTTAGAAGCCTTGTTTTAATTGCCCCATAAAAAAGCCCATCACTTAGAGATGGGCTTGAATACACATTTAACTGCAACACATTAAATCGCCTTAATTACACTCACGCGATCATTACGCATAATACGCTGTTTCTTTTCAGCCACTTTTTCTACTTTCGGCATATTGTACTGAACACGATCATTACGAATGACACGACGGCTATCCACAAATGGATTGATGTCATAATGTGCGACATGTTTTGTCACTTGTACACGATCATTACGCATCATTTTTTTTACTGCTCTCAGCCAAAGCCGATTGCATCATAACGACAGATAACATTGATACGACAACGAGAGATACAAAAGTTTTCATCAAAAAAATTCCCAATATTTAATAATCGCTATTATAGATTGTTTTTATTTTTTTAATTTGTTTTTAGAATTAAAACTTGGACGTATTTATTTATCGTTTTCATCGAAAAATTTAATCTCGATAAAAAGAAAGCCTCCTATAGGAGGCTTTCTCATTTTGACTTGCTTATTTTAATAATAAGCTGTTAATGCGTTTAATATACTGTGCCGGATCTTCAGGTAAGCCGCCTTCAGCAATCAACGCTTGATCGAAGATCACATTTGCCAAATCATCAAATTGCGCTGAACCTTCTAATTTTTGTACCAATGGATGTGATGGATTAATTTCTAAAACAGGTTTTGATTCAGGTACCGCTTGGCCTGCTTGTTTCAGCATACGAACCAGTTGCGGTGACAACTCACCTTCAGCCACCACCAAACACGCAGGAGAGTCTACCAAACGTGTTGTTACACGGACTTCAGAGGTCTTATCTTTTAACGCATCCGAAAGTTTTTCAACAACAGGTTTAAACTGCTCAGCAGCTTGCTCAAGTGCTTTCTTCTCTTCAGCATCTTGTAGATCACCCAAATCAACTGCACCTTTCGATACGTTCTGTAATGGTGTGCCATCAAATTCAAAAACGAATTCCATTGCCCATTCATCAACACGTTCGGTCATGAGCAGTACGTCAATGCCCTTTTTCTTAAACAGTTCAAGTTGTGGTGAGTTTTTCGCAGCATTTAAACTATCAGCCGTCACATAGTAGATCGCCTTTTGGCCTTCTTTCATATTGGCTTTATAGTCTGCAAATGATGTTTTCACTTCATCATTATTCGACGACGCAAAGCGTAATAATTTTAGAATACGCTCACGATTCGCCATGTCTTCGCCTAAGCCTTCTTTCAAGACTGAACCAAACTCGGCGTAGAATTTTGCAAACTTCTCTTGGTCAGCAACATCTTCAGATTTCGCTAAACCATCTAGCACCGTTAAAATACGGCGTGCATTACCTTCACGAATCGTTTTCACGTCACGACTTTCTTGTAATAACTCACGACTCACGTTTAAAGGTAAATCTGCACTATCCACAACACCCTGCACAAAACGTAAATAATTCGGAATTAAATTATCCGCATCATCCATAATAAATACACGTTTCACATACAGCTTAATACCTGCTTTAGCTTCACGAGTGAAAATATTGCTTGGTGCGCGTGCAGGAATATACAGTAATTGCGTATATTCCGTACTTCCCTCTACACGGTTATGTGCCCATGCAAGTGGTGCTTCATAGTCATGACTTAGATTCTTATAGAATTCAGTATATTGTTCTTCACTGATTTCATTTTTATTACGCGTCCATAATGCACTTGCTGAGTTAATCGCTTCCCATTCATCTGTTAGTACATATTGACCCGGTTTTGCTTCTTCGCCTTCGGCAGCTTCCTCTTGTTGCCAAACTTCTTTCTGCATTTCAATTGGCAAACTAATATGATCAGAATATTTATTAATGATCTGCTTTACTTTGTTACGATCTAAATAATCCAAAGCATCTTCACGTAAATGCAAAATGATGTCGGTTCCACGTGAAGCCTTATCAATTGGTTCTACATCAAACTCACCTGTACCATTACTAACCCAACGTACCCCTTCAGCGGCACTAACCCCAGCACGACGTGATTCCACCGTAATCTTTTCAGCAACAATAAAGCCCGAATAGAAACCCACACCAAATTGGCCAATTAATTGTGCATCTGATTTCTGATCACCCGTCAGCTTCGACATAAAGTCTTTAGTGCCTGACTTGGCAATCGTTCCCAAATGATCAATCGCTTCTTGTTGTGTCATACCAATACCATTATCAGAAATGGTAATCGTCTTCTGCTCTTTATTTAAATGAATGCGGACATGTAAATCTGGATCATTTTCATAATATTCAGGGTGGTTAATGCCTTCAAAACGTAATTTATCACAGGCATCAGATGCATTTGATACCAACTCGCGAAGGAAAATTTCAGGGTTTGAATATAAAGAATGTGTTACTAAATGCAGTAACTGAGCCACTTCCGCTTGGAAGCTATGTTTTTGAGATTGTTGTTCGCTCATCAGTCTCTCCGTTCATACTGAGTAAAATTATTAACTGCCTATATGAATGGAGTGACTTGATTTTTTTTCAATGGGGTTGAAAGATTTTTTTATATTGAAATTCAAATGAATTTAAAAAGGCCCCTGTTTATACACTCGATTCATATATAGATCGAGCTTTTGTTGACGCATTTTATAAACATCCGTTAAGCAACTCAGGTTGTCTCGACATTGATCGCGCAATTGTATCCATTTGATCTGCTGATCTTGAATGGCACCGCGCGTCCCCATTGGCACCAAATGACGGATAATATTATAGGTGGTTGCCATTTTGACATCCGCATCATTAATCACACGATGTTCACAAATCGCATGTTCAGTTATAGTTTTTGCTTTAGCACAATCAAAACTTGCTGCCTGTGCAGGAAACACAAGATAAGCAGAACTCAGTAGTATTCCCCATTGAATCATCCGTTTCATTTTATTCATCCTAAGTTCTAAAGTTTAAAAATTATTGATTATTCATTGCAATCTCACAAATCTACTTTAGTTGAGTATTCCCAATCAGCTCAATTATATTTTGTGTTTACATGTTTTTTTTTACAAAAAAACCCTGCTTTAAAGCAGGGTTTTAAGCACAAACTAAAAATTAGAATTTGTAGCTATAACCCAAAGTGTAAATCACTGGATCAATATCAAGATCAAATTTTTCAACTCCTAATGCTGCAGCGGTATCAGCATTTAGAGTTACCTCTGGGCTTAACTGAGCATAACGAGCATCAAAGAATATACCCCAATTTTTTGCATCTGCTGGCTGGTAGTTGAAGCCTACTTGACCTGCAAAACCAAAGTCTTCTTTCACATCTTTAGCAATACCTGACTCATCCCAAGCAATAAATGCTGTGCCACCTACACCAATATATGGCGTAAAGCGAGTTGAGTTTTTAAAGTGATATTTAGCAGTCAATGTTGGTGGCAAGTGTTTAATACTTACAGCTTCTCCACCATTCACAAGTACATCATGTTTGATTGGAGCAGCAAGAAGTAATTCGGTAGAAATATTGTCATTAAAGAAATATTCAACAGATGGTGTAAATGCTAATTCATTATCAGCTTCAACTTTTAAATCACCTAATGAAACTGATTCAGTCGGAGCTAATGCTGATGCACCAACTTTAACTTGCCACTCACCTGCCATTGCAGATGCTGAAAGACCCATTAATGCAATTAGAGCAACTTGCTTTAACATTTTGAATACCCCATGGGAAGAATAATTATCAAGAAAAATAAACCTTAATTAATAATAAACATGGCTTAAATTAATATGCAATAGAGGTTTTAAAACTAATTTTTATTTATTATTTAAGTATATGTAATTATTATACATTTATTTTAAATCAACCATATTGGTTGGTTTTAAATACCCAGTAAATTAATCAGATTAAAATAATAATATTCAGAGTAAAATAATCAGGTTTATATTAATTTTTTATTTAAATATATATTTTAAATACATCTTATAATTTATTTTAAATCTAGGCAAATCTGCTCCGATTTATATCAGAGCAGATTAAAAAGAACTTACAGAACCATGGCTGCAATCCAGCCAAAAATGATAAGCGGAATATTAAAATGAATGAAGGTTGGAACCACACTATCCTTCATATGGTCATGCTGACCATCCATATTCAGACCGGATGTTGGGCCTAGAGTTGAATCTGATGCTGGAGAGCCGGCATCACCCAAAGCAGCCGCAGTCCCGATGATCGCAATAGTTGCTGTAGGACTAAAACCAAATTGAATACAGAGCGGTACATAAATAATCGCCAGAATCGGAATGGTAGAGAATGATGAACCGATACCCAGAGTAATCAGCAGACCAATCAACAACATTAAAAAGGCTGCAAGTGCCTGGCTATTACCAATCCAGTCAACCGACGCTTCAACCAGCGCAGGAACCTGTCCTGTTGCCTCAATCACGGCAGCAAAACCTTGCGCGGCAATCATGATAAAGCCAACCAGAGCCATCATACGCATACCGGTGATGATCACATCATCTGCTTCTTTCCATTTAAAGATTCCGGCACAACTCAAGATTGCGACACCGACCAGACCGGCAAGAATCATCGAATCTGAATAGAGCTGTACCACAAGAGTTGCAATCACCGCGATCGCTGCCATCCAGATGGTCAGTTTGGCAATTTGTGGTTTTGCTGATTTTTGTTCTACACCCAGTTCAGCAGAGATACTTTGCTGCTGTTCCACATGGATATCTTTATAAAGACGTGGCTTACGGTAGCTGATAAACATGGCTACCAGCAAACCCACGAACATACCTGAGACCGGAATTGCCATCGCAGCGGGAATCTGGTCATAAGTAATCTCAAAGCCATAAGGTTTACCAAAGGTATTGATGTTATGGCCCAGAATATCATTCAGGAAGATGGCACCAAAACCGACTGGAACCAGCATATATGTTCCCACCAGACCAAAGGTCAGCAGACAGGCCACCAAACGGCGATCCAGCTTCAGATGGTTAAATACCAGCAATAACGGTGGAATCAGAACCGGAATAAAGGCGATGTGCACTGGAATCACGTTTTGCGAGAAAACGGCAGCCAATGCGACTGTACAGAAGATCAGATATTTAACCTTGCTCTGTGCCTTTTCTGATGCCTCACCTTTTAAGGTAGTGATCATTTTATAGGCCAGCAAGTCAGGCAAACCGGAACGTGCCAAGGCCAAAGCAAAGGCACCCAAGATGCCATAAGCCAAGGCAATTTTAGCGCCACCGCCCAGACCATTGTTAAATGCGTCTAAAGTTCCCTGGAGGCCAAGACCTGCCAGCAAACCACCCGTAACAGCACCAATGACCAGGGCAAAAACCACAGGTACACGTGCCAATGAGAGTCCAAACATGACTCCAATAGCAGCAAGAATTGCGAACATAATGAATTGGGAATGAGAGAAAACGGCTATTTTATCAGAAAATCCGGATAAAAATTCTTCCACTTATCCCTTGCCGAGTCACGTTCCCAATCTCCGTATTAAGTGGTCGCTGTTAATTTCTGCTGAATAAAATTATGGATTAGATGAGCCACCTGTTCCGGCTGGCTCAAAATCGCCCAGTGATTGGCATTTAATTCTACCCGGGAAAAATCTTTTACCCATTTTGGCATTTCATCAATCAGATCTGGGCCAACAAACTGGTCCTTCTTGAGCACAATTGCCTGTACCGGACAGACTGCAAAACGCTGTCTAGGTCGAGATAAACGCGGTAAAAAGTTCGCCCGATACAGATTAACGCCATATTTTCCGTCTTTGACAATATTCTGGTTTAGCGGCAGATTTTCCTGCTGTTCCAGCTGACTGATCATTTTGCCCCAACGTTCTGCATTAAAGAAATTCCATGCGGTAGGTGCTATAAAAGGCAACTGGAATACCGCGATATACCAGGACCTGGTCATCTGTTTAAAGAACTTGGTCTTATGCTGTTTAAACTGTTCACGCATCCAGAAAGCCGCATGATCCAAACATGGACCAGAAATAGTTGAATAAGACAAAATACGTGAGCGAAATTTTGGCTCAGTCACCGATTCCCAAGATTGGATAGAACCCCAATCATGCGCAGCCAAATGAAAACAACGTTCACCTAATACAGCGTGAGTGACGCTATCCAAATCAAGTGATAATTGCTCCAAACGATAATCTCGAATGTTTCGAGGCACGGAAGATTGCCCTGCGCCACGCACATCATAGCTAATGACATAAAAATCATGAATCAGATGCTGAATCACAGGCTCCCACACTTCCTGATTGTCCGGATAGCCATGAACCAGGACGAGTGCAGGGTTAGCCTCATTGCCCCATAACTTTACAAAAAGCCGCTGTTGATCGGTCGTATTGACCCACTGAGTTTGTACTTGCATTTTTGTTGTCCTTTTATTGTGACTTTCGCATTGACGTTTTATTTAGGATTGCGGGCAATGTGATCAATGCCACATTTTTAAAACTCATTTAGTATGATGAGCTCAATATAAAAAGAAATTGACCGCTATGAGCATAATCCAGAAAATAATGACAATGCCAATTGTCTCTAAATTTTTATTGAATCATTATGCCCCATATAAAGGTGCAGGGATTGCGATTGATAAAATTGACCTAGCAAATCATCATATCCGCGTCAAAATGCCACTAACACGAAAAAACCAAAATATCGTTGGTGTCCATTTTGGTGGCAGCCTATATTCGATGGTCGACCCATTTTATATGCTCTTGCTTATGCATCATTTAGGTTCTCGTTATATTGTTTGGGACAAAGCTGCAACTATTCAGTTTTTATCACCTGGTCGCGGTATGGTTTATGCCGATATTCAACTTGATCCAAATGAAGTCTCACACATAAAAAACTTGGCGGAAAATCATGCTCCGGTTCTACGAAATTACACCTTAAATATTTTTGATGAGGCTGGCGTGCGTATTGCTGAAGTGCAAAAAACATTATATATCCGTCGTAAACAGCCACGGCCGCGCAAATAAAAAGGCGCTTAATCCATAAGCGCCTTTTTTTAAAATAATAACGTTGAATTAACGGTTTTGTTCAATCGCAGCACCTGCACCGCCACCGATTGCGCCACCAATTGCAGCACCGGTATTACCACCAAAAATGCTTTTACCGACAGCTGAACCAATCGCACCACCTACGCCACTATAGGTTGCATTACGGTTTGAACCGTTTTGGGTTTTACTTCCCACGGCAGCACCTGCACCACCACCAATCGCCGCGCCTGTACCACCACCAACATTGTTACCAACGCCACCACCAATAGCACCACCAAGTGCTGCTGCACCAATACGCTGTTCATTTGGGCTCATGCTCTCACAACCAGCAAGCATCATGGTCGACATAGTCGCTACTGCAAATACGCTCATTAGTTTTTTCATTGCGATGATCCTTGTCTTCTTTAATTCGTTTCAGTCTAATTTCATTGTATGAAACAATTCCAAAGAGCTTGTTAAGTCTCTAGACATAAATGCTGCATTTTGTAAAATGCCTACAGATATTCTAGCTTAGAAACTATTCAGTACTTTCTGGATTGTCATCCACAATCAATAAATCTTTGGTGGTTTCACCATTTTCAGTCAAAACCGCATGTGAAATTTTAGCTTTGGTTTCAGGCTGGGTTGCTTGCTCCAATTGAAGCGTACGTTTAATAGGCGCTTGGCCTTTTTTAAACTCCATGCCTTCCGCATCAATATTGGTCGTTTGGCGAATCACTTGCCCTTCTTGTTTCACTGTCGTTTTGGTTTCAATTTTAGAGGTTGGCACAATGACACCACCACGTTTGACTACAGGAATCGACAATTGCTTTTCGGAAAATTCGCCTTGTTGATCTGAAAGCTCTATTTCACGTGCCACAATGTCTTGGCCTTTATTGCTCATTTCCAATACGGTAGCAGTCACTTGACGCACTGGCTCTTGCCCAGCAACACGGCGAATAACCTCTGTTTTTAGTACCGGTACAATCGCTTTATCCTGCACAACAATTGAATTGGGCATCGGTGCAGCAATCGCTGCAAAAGACGTGAACAAAGCAGAAACAGCTAAAAATTTATAGGTTAGTTTCATTTAAAGACCCCATATTGTTTAAGTTTAAATATCAATAAATTTGTTATGTACTTTTTTACTATAGGAAATTAAACGATATTAGGAAAGCTTTAATTTTCAAATAATCAGCATAAAAAAGCCACCCGAAGGTGGCTCTTTTTTGAATGGTTTAAAGGCTAATTAAAGACCGTTAAATTCATCGCTAAATGCTTGGCTTAAAGCTTGATCTACATCAGAGAAATCATTGTGAAGTTCAAGCTCTGCAGCTTCAGATTCTTGACGACGACGCTCTAAGTGGTAAGCCAAACCTGTACCCGCTGGGATCAGACGACCTACAACTAC
The DNA here is from genome assembly GCF_013420285.1 of Acinetobacter sp. YH01019. Lineage (NCBI taxonomy): Bacteria > Pseudomonadati > Pseudomonadota > Gammaproteobacteria > Moraxellales > Moraxellaceae > Acinetobacter > Acinetobacter sp. YH01019. The sequence goes on along the minus strand of NZ_VOYM01000001.1, from coordinate 90,130 downwards.
GTTTTCTTTCAGACCGCGTAATTCATCTTCTTTACCTGTTACAGCCGCTTCAGTTAACACACGAGTTGTTTCCTGGAACGATGCAGCAGAAATGAACGAGTCAGTAGAAAGTGACGCTTTGGTAATACCCATCAATTGACGTTCAAACTTCGCTGGGAACTTGTTCTGAGCTGCCACTGCTTGGTTTTCTTGAACAACGCGGATGTATTCCACTTGTTCGCCTTTGATGAAGCTTGTATCACCACCGTCAGTGATTTCAACTTTACGCAACATTTGACGTACGATAACTTCAATGTGCTTATCGTTGATTTTTACACCTTGCAGACGGTATACGTCCTGAACTTCGTTCACGATGTAGTTTGTCAGTGCAACTTCGCCTTTCAAACGTAAGATGTCATGTGGGTTTTGCGGACCATCAGAAATGGTTTCACCACGGTTCACATGCTCGCCTTCGAACACGTTAATGGTACGCCATTTCGGAATTAACTCTTCGTAAATCTCAGAGCCATCATCCGGAGTAATCACAAGACGGTTCTTACCTTTGGTTTCTTTACCGAAGCTCACGATACCTGAAATTTCAGCAAGGATCGCATGCTCTTTCGGTTTACGTGCTTCGAACAAGTCAGCTACACGCGGTAGACCACCGGTAATATCACGTGTACGTGAAGATTCTTGTGGTACACGACCAATAACGTCACCGACACCAATTGTTTCGCCGTCGCGAACAGTCAGAATCGTATTTTGTGGCAAGAAGTAGAACTGTTCGCCGCCATCCGTTGTATCCAATACAACAGCTGGACGCATATCTTTACCAGATGCTGGACGTGAAGTTACTGGAAGTACTTCAATAGTCGTCATACCTGTTGCATCATCAGTTTTCGATGTAACAGTTACGCCATCAGCGATTTGGCTGAAACGTACTTTACCTGCAACTTCTGTAACAAGTGGATGTGTATGCGGATCCCAAGTCGCTACGATACCGCCAGCTTCCACAGCTTCGCCATCTTTAATGATGATTGAAGCACCGTATGGAAGTTTGTAACGTTCGCGTTCACGACCTAAATCATCAGCAATACCGATTTCACCTGAACGTGAAGTTGATACCAAGTGACCTTTTGCGTGTTGTACTGTTTTCACGTTGTGGAAACGTACTGTACCTTTGTTTCGAACTTGTACGCTGTTTGCAGCAGAAGTTCGGCTCGCAGCACCACCAACGTGGAACGTACGCATCGTTAACTGAGTACCTGGCTCCCCAATTGATTGAGCAGCCATTACACCTACAGATTCACCTGGGTTCACTTGGTGACCACGTGCTAGGTCACGACCATAACACTTCGCACATACGCCGAATGTAGACGCACAGTTTACAACTGAACGTACTTTAATTTCATCGACACCTGCATTTTCAATAAATGCAGCAAGTTTTTCATCGATCAATGTGTTACGTGCAAGAAGAACTTCTTCTGTACCCGCTTTTTTCACATCTTCAGCAACTACACGACCCAATACACGAGTACCAAGGTTTTCGATTACATCGCCACCTTGAATGAACGGTGTCATTACTAGACCGTCGTAAGTACCACAATCTGGCTCAGTAATTACTAAGTCTTGTGCTACGTCTACAAGACGACGAGTCAAGTAACCAGAGTTCGCAGTTTTAAGTGCTGTATCGGCCAAACCTTTACGCGCACCGTGTGTTGAAATGAAGTACTGAAGTACTGTCAAACCTTCACGGAAGTTTGCTTTAATTGGTGTTTCAATGATCGAGCCATCTGGCTTAGCCATCAAACCACGCATACCCGCTAACTGACGAATCTGAGCTGCCGAACCACGGGCACCTGAGTCAGACATCATATAAATCGAGTTGAATGATTTTTGTTTCTCGTCTTCACCCTGTTTATTTTTAACAGTTGTGAATGACAAGTTGTCCATCATTGCTTTCGCTACTTGGTCGTTTGTACGCGCCCAAATATCGACAACTTTGTTATAACGTTCGCCGGCAGTTACGAAACCTTGCTCAAATTGTTGTTCGATTTCACGAACTTCAACTTCAGCTTTTTCGATAATTGCTTGTTTTTGTGGCGGAATCAACATGTCTTCCATACCAACAGACACACCTGAGTGAGTCGCTTGACGGAAGCCCAAGTACATCAATTGGTCAGCAAAGATAACAGTATCTTTTAGACCCAATTTACGGTAGCAAGAGTTGATCAATTTAGAGATGTTCTTTTTAGTCATCTCAACGTTAATTTGTTGGAAATCCATGCCTTCAGGCACAACTTCCCAAAGTAAACAACGACCTGGTGTTGTATCAACAACAATCGTTTGTTGTTCACGGTTACCATTTTCGTCGATTACAGTTTGGTGTACACGCGCTTTAACACGAGCGTGTAAATCAACTTGACCTGTTGCAAGTGCACGGTTTACTTCGTCAGTATCCGCGAACACCATGCCTTCACCTTTGGCATTAATTGCATCACGTGTGATGTAATAAAGACCTAAGACAACGTCCTGAGAAGGTACGATGATTGGCTCACCGTTCGCAGGAGACAAGATGTTGTTAGTTGACATCATTAACGCACGAGCTTCTAACTGAGCTTCAAGTGTTAATGGTACGTGTACCGCCATTTGGTCACCGTCGAAGTCGGCGTTAAATGCCGCACAAACTAACGGGTGAAGACGAATCGCTTTACCTTCAATTAGAGTCGGTTCAAATGCTTGAAGACCCAAACGGTGAAGTGTTGGCGCACGGTTCAACATCACTGGATGTTGACGGATTACGTGAGCAAGAACGTCCCAAACTTCTGGTGTTTCGCGCTCAACCATTTTCTTCGCAGCTTTAATGGTTGTTGCTTGGCCAGATGCTTGTAGTTTCGCAAAAATGAATGGCTTGAATAATTCAAGTGCCATTTTCTTCGGAAGACCACATTGGTGTAAACGTAAAGTAGGGCCTACAGTAATTACCGAACGACCTGAATAGTCAACACGCTTACCAAGTAAGTTTTGACGGAAACGACCTTGTTTACCTTTGATCATGTCTGCCAAAGATTTAAGAGGACGTTTGTTCGAACCAGTAATTGCACGACCACGACGACCGTTATCCAGCAATGCATCCACAGATTCTTGCAACATACGTTTTTCGTTACGTACGATGATATCTGGAGCCGCAAGGTCAAGTAGACGTTTCAAACGGTTATTACGGTTAATTACACGACGGTAAAGATCATTCAAGTCAGAAGTCGCGAAACGACCACCTTCTAGAGGAACTAAAGGACGAAGATCTGGTGGAAGTACTGGCAGTACAGTCAACACCATCCATTCAGGCTTATTGTTCGAATCTTTAAACGCTTCCATCAATTTCAGACGTTTCGATGCTTTTTTCAGCTTCGTTTCTGAAGTTGTATTTGGAATTTCTTCACGAAGACGTGAAATTTCTGCTTCAAGATCGATGTCTTTCAACAAGTCTTGAACAGCTTCCGCACCCATTTTCGCGCTGAATTCGTCACCGTGTTCTTCTAATGCTGTGAAGTATTCTTCATCGTTTAGAAGTTGGTATTTCTCAAGCGGAGTCATACCAGGATCAGTGACAACATAAGATTCGAAATACAATACGCGTTCGATATCACGTAGCGTCATGTCTAATAATAGACCGATACGGCTAGGAAGTGACTTTAAGAACCAAATATGTGCAACTGGAGAAGCAAGGTCAATATGACCCATACGCTCACGACGTACTTTTGCAGTTGTTACTTCAACGCCACATTTTTCACAAATGACGCCTTTGTATTTCATACGCTTGTATTTACCACACAAGCATTCGTAATCTTTTACTGGACCAAAGATTTTGGCACAGAATAAACCATCACGTTCTGGTTTGAACGTACGGTAGTTGATGGTTTCTGGCTTCTTCACTTCACCGTGAGACCATGACTTAATCATTTCTGGTGACGCAAGACCAATACGGATGCGATCAAACTCTACAGGAGCATGACCGTCTGAATCCGTCTTTTTGCGCATGATATCGAGCAAGTCTTTCAATTTTTTTCTCCGTGTGTTGTGGAGATTTTCACTTCACAACTGGGTCACAAATATTGTTTTTTAACTGAGTAATCCCCCTCAATCCCGCCTGATTTAAGCGGGAAACTCCCCTTAAAATAAGAGGAGTAAATCCCCCCCTTATAAAGGGGGTTGGGGGGATTGAATGGTTACTTAGTCACCATTTTTCAGTTCAATGTTGATACCTAAAGAACGGATCTCTTTGGTCAATACGTTGAACGATTCAGGCATACCCGGATCCATATAATGGTTACCATCTACAATGTTCTTGTAGATACGAGTACGACCTTCAACGTCATCCGATTTCACAGTTAACATTTCTTGAAGTGTATATGCAGCACCGTAAGCTTCAAGTGCCCATACTTCCATCTCACCGAAACGCTGACCACCGAATTGAGCTTTACCGCCCAATGGTTGTTGTGTAACTAGAGAGTAAGAACCAGTAGAACGCGCATGCATCTTGTCGTCAACCAAGTGGTTCAGTTTCAACATGTACATGTAACCTACAGTTACTGGACGGTCAAAACGTTCACCTGTACGTCCATCATACAATACTGTTTGACCAGTACGTGAAATGTTCGCAAGTTCAAGCAACTCTTTAATTTGTGATTCTTCAGCACCATCAAATACAGGCGTCGCTAAAGGAACACCTTTACGTAGATTGCCTGAAAGTACCAAGATTTCTTCATCAGTTAAGCTATCAAGATCTTCTTGCTCGCCACCAACTTTGTTGTAAATCTTGTCTAAGAATGCACGAAGCTCAAGAATCGTACGTTGCTCTTTCATCATCTTGTCGATTTGATCGCCAAGACCTTTTGCAGCCATACCCAAGTGAGTTTCAAGAATCTGACCCACGTTCATACGTGATGGTACACCCAGTGGGTTCAACACGATATCAACAGGTACACCGTTTGCATCATGCGGCATGTCTTCTACTGGTAAGATGTTAGATACAACACCCTTGTTACCATGACGACCTGCCATCTTATCACCCGGTTGGATGCGACGTTTTACAGCAAGGTAAACTTTAACAACTTTCAACACGCCAGTTGTAAGCTCATCACCTGTAGAAAGTTTGCGTTTTTTCTCTGCAAATTTCTCGTCAATCTCAATGCTCTTCTCTTTTAAGAAAACTTGGATTTGAGTTAGACGTTCAGCAACTGCTTCATCTACTGGTTGAATTTCAAGAAGTTCAACAAGCTCTAAGCTAGACAATAAATCTTCAGACAGTTTATCGCCACGTTTAGTCGTGCCGCCGCCATTCGATTCTTGGCCTTTCAACAAGCGAACGATACGTTCACGTGCTGCTTCTTCGAAGATTTTGTATTCTTCTTTCAAGTCTTTACGGTACGCATCAAGCTGTGCTTTCTCAATTGCTTGAGCACGTTCGTCTTTTTCTAGACCGTCACGTGTAAACACTTGTACGTCAATAACTGTACCTTTAACGCTTGAAGAAACACGTAAAGATGAGTCTTTTACGTCAGCAGCTTTTTCACCGAAGATTGCACGAAGCAATTTTTCTTCAGGTGTTAATTGCGTTTCACCTTTAGGCGTTACTTTACCTACAAGGATGTCGCCCGCAGTAACTTCAGCACCAATGTAAACGATACCTGATTCGTCAAGTTTAGAAAGTGCTGCTTCACCCACGTTTGGAATATCGGCAGTAATTTCTTCAGCACCCAATTTAGTATCACGTGCTACACATGATAATTCTTGGATGTGGATTGACGTTAAACGGTCTTCTTGAAGAACACGCTCAGATAATAAGATCGAGTCTTCGTAGTTGTAACCGTTCCAAGTCATGAATGCTACACGCATGTTTTGACCTAATGCCAATTCACCGCCATCTGTCGATGGACCATCAGCAAGAACGTCACCACGTGCAACTTTGTCGCCTAAACGTACAACAACGTTTTGGTTAATACATGTATTTTGGTTCGAACGTGTGTATTTGATCAGGTTGTAGATATCTACACCTGCTTCACCTGCGATCATCTCTTCTTCGTTTACACGAATAACCACACGAGATGCATCAACAAACTCAATACGACCACCACGTTTCGCAAGTACACACACACCAGAGTCATGCGCTACGTTTGCTTCCATACCTGTACCAACGAGCGGTTTATCAGCACGTAAAGTAGGCACAGCCTGACGTTGCATGTTTGAACCCATCAATGCACGGTTCGCGTCATCGTGTTCAAGGAACGGAATCAGTGACGCCGCTACAGATACAACCTGCTGAGCAGATACATCCATATGCGTTACTTTTTCAGGAGGCATACGTACGAAGTCACCTTGGTGACGTACAGATACGAACTCTTCAGTCAAATGACCGTCTTTATCTACACCAGAATCGGCCTGTGCAATCACAGTACCTACTTCTTCAATCGCAGAAAGATATTCAACATCATCAGTTACACGACCTTCAACAACTTTACGATACGGCGTTTCTAAGAAGCCGAAGTTGTTACATTTCGCATAAACAGACAATGAGTTGATCAAACCAATGTTTGGACCTTCAGGAGTCTCAATTGGACAAACACGACCGTAGTGAGTTTGATGTACGTCACGTACTTCGAAGCCCGCACGTTCACGTGTTAAACCACCTGGACCAAGCGCCGATACACGACGTTTGTGTGTGATTTCAGACAACGGGTTGTTTTGGTCCATGAACTGAGATAACTGGCTTGAACCAAAGAATTCTTTGATTGCAGCAGCTACTGGCTTCGCATTGATTAAATCTTGCGGAGACAAGTTATCAGTTTCAGCTTGTGATAGACGTTCTTTAACAGCGCGTTCTACACGAACAAGACCTACACGGAATTGGTTTTCTGTCATTTCACCAACAGAACGAACACGACGGTTACCTAAGTGGTCGATATCGTCGACTTCACCTTTACCGTTACGGATTTCAACCAATGTTTTTAATACATCAGTGATGTCTTCGTTAGAAAGAATGCCTTCAACTTCACGAGACTTCTGATCTGTACCTACTTCGTAAGGACGACCCAAACGACGGTTAAACTTCATACGACCTACTGGTGATAAGTCATAACGTTCAGAAGAGAAGAACAAGTTGTTGAATAAGTTTTCAGCAGCTTCTTTTGTTGGTGGCTCACCAGGGCGCATTACTTTATAGATTTCAACTAGCGCTTCTTCGCGACCAGTAGTTGTATCAGCACGTAATGAGTCAGCAATGAACGGACCACGGTCGATGTCATTGGTATAAAGTACGTTAAATTGTTTAACGCCACCTTCAGCCAATTTCACCATAATTTCATGGCTTAGTACTGTATTTGCAGCAATTACTTCGCCGTCACGTAATGCAACGTCTTCAGCAATAATACGTTCATACAAATATTCGTCAGGTACTAAAAGTTTTTCCAGACCAGCTGCTTCCATTTGACGAACATGACGCGCATTAATACGTTTGCCTTGTTCAACAATTGTTTTGCCATCTGTACCAACGATATCAAATTGAGCCATTTCACCACGCAGGCGTTCAGGCACAAGATCAATTTGATAGCTACCCATGTCCAGGTAAACAGGAACTTTTTCATAGAACATGTCTAAGATTTGTTCGTTGTTATAACCCAACGCACGAAGCACTACAGTCGCTAATAATTTACGACGACGGTCAATACGAACGTATACAAGATCTTTCGCATCAAATTCGAAGTCTAACCATGAACCACGGTAAGGAATGATACGAGCAGAATAAAGAACTTTACCGCTAGAGTGTGTTTTGCCTTTATCGTGGTCAAAGAACACACCTGGTGAACGGTGTAATTGAGATACGATTACACGCTCAGTACCGTTAACAACAAAAGTACCGTTGTCTGTCATGAGTGGCATTTCACCCATGTAGACTTCTTGCTCACGCACGTCTTTAATTGTCTTCGTTTCGCGATCTTTAATGATCAGACGAATTTTTACACGCATTGGTGCAGCATAAGTTGAGCCACGAAGGATACATTCGCGTACATCAAACTCAGGCTTACCAAGACTATACTCAACAAATTCTAAAGCAGCATTGCCAGAATAACTTTCAATAGGAAAAACTGAACGAAATGCGGCTTGGAGACCGATATCTTCGCGGTTTTTTGGAGTTTTGCCGTCTTGAAGGAAGGTTCTGTACGAGTCCACTTGAATCGCGAGCAAGTACGGAACATCCATTACCTTGGGCAATTTACCAAAATTCTTACGGATCCGTTTCTTTTCGGTATATGAGTATGCCATCTGGAGTCCTCGGAAAGTAAACTAAGGCCGCCTGCAGAACGGACTTAGAAGGAATTACGCAGGCCGATATGGCCACCACTTTCACAAATGCTGCAATTTTTAGTGGTATTAAAACGCTTAACAATATTTTTTACTGAAAAATATTGGTAAGCGTTTGTTTTTATAAATTATTTCTAATTTGTATGATTTTTATATCATGCAAACAAAAATCGAGCCGATTATTGTAACGCAAAAAGGCTGATGACCCAAGGGGCACCAGCCAATTTGTGGAGTCGATTATAAAAAAATCGACTCCCCTTAAGATTACTTAAGTGTAACTGTAGCACCAGCTTCTTCAAGTTTTTTCTTAAGCTCTTCGCCTTCTTCTTTAGAAACGCCTTCTTTAAGAACTGAAGGAGCGCTTTCAACAAGATCTTTAGCTTCTTTAAGACCAAGACCAGTAGCTTCACGAACTGCTTTAATTACAGCAACTTTGTTAGCACCGAAAGAAGTCAACTCAACGTTGAATTCTGATTGTTCTTCAGCAGCAGCAGCAGCGCCAGGAGCAGCAGCAACAGCTACAGCAGCAGCAGATACGTTGAATTTTTCTTCGAAAGCAGAAATAAGTTCAACAAGTTCAAGAACAGTTTTTTCAGCTACTGCGTTTAAGATTTCTTCGTTTGTTAAAGCCATGAGATTAACTCCAAATGGGTATTGAATGATGTGTGTTTAAGTTTGAGCTTATGCAGCTTCTGACTCGTTTTTCTCTTTGAGCGCAGTAATAAGGCGACCCAATTTCGAAATAGGAGCTTGAAGTACGTTTGCAAGCATAGTAAGAGCTTTCTCTTGGTTTGGAAGGTTCGCGATAACGCTAACTTCAGCACCTTGATAAACTTTACCGTCAAATGCAGCAGCTTTAAGTTCAAATGCTTTATTAGTTTTAGCAAATTCTTCGAACAAACGAGCAGCAGCGCCCATGTCGTCTTCAGAAGTTGAGAAAGCTAAAATTGTTGGGCCAACAAGGTTGTCGTTCAAGATATTGAATTGAGTATCTTGAAGAGCGCGTTTAGCCAAAGTGTTACGAACTACGCGAGTAGCAACACCCAGTTTACGAGCTTCAACACGTAGAGTAGTTAATTGCTCTACAGTTAAACCTTGATAGTCAGCAACAACAGCAGCAAATGCAGTAGAAGCAACTTCAGTTACTTCAGCTACGATCTGTTTTTTGCCTTCGATAAGAAGAGCCATTGTAAAACCTCCTAACGGTGATTTATGCACTCAAACAAGTGCACTCCCAATTCGTAAATTCATTACTGAACTTACACGCGGAGGATGAACAAATCACACCACCGCGTCTACGCAGGCTGGACGATTAAGAAAAGAGCATAAAACTCCCCTCACCTGCGGTCTTTGACGCTGATAAACGAAAAATTTATCAATTCAAAGTTTGCCTAAGTTTGCAAGTAGTCCGAAACCGGTTTCTTCTTGCGTAATATTTGAAGCAGTGCTTCAAATATTACTCAGGGCTTTAAAATTCTGTAATAAGTCGAAACTTATTTAGAAACGTTAGCTACGTCAATAGTAAGACCAGGACCCATAGTTGAGCTCAAAGTGATCTTTTGAATGTAGATACCTTTAGAAGTAGCAGGTTTTGCTTTCTTAAGGTCAGCAACAAGTGCTTCAACGTTTTGACGAACAGCTTCAGCAGTGAAACCTACTTGACCGATCGCAGCGTGGATGATACCCGCTTTGTCTACACGGTAACGTGCTTGACCAGCTTTCGCGTTTTTCACAGCGCCAGCTACATCAGGAGTTACTGTACCCACTTTAGGGTTTGGCATTAAGCCACGTGGACCAAGAATCGTACCTAATTTACCCACAACACGCATAGCGTCTGGTGCAGCAATTACTACGTCAAAGTCAAGGTTACCCGCTTGGATGCTTTCAGCAAGATCATCAAAACCAACAACGTCTGCGCCTTCAGCTTTAGCAGCTTCAGCAGCCGCGCCTTGAGCAAACACAGCAACACGTACAGTTTTACCAGTACCTGCAGGAAGTGTAGTCGCGCCACGAACAACTTGGTCAGATTTACGAGGGTCAACACCTAGGTTTACTGAAACATCCAAAGATTCTTTGAATTTAACAGCAGGGATAGTGTTAAGAACTTGCACTGCTTCTTCCAAAGTGTAAACTTTGTTTGCTTCAACAGCAGCAGCAATGGCTTTTTGACGTTTAGTTAATTTAGCCATGTCTTATAGCTCCACTTCCAAGCCCATAGAACGCGCAGAACCAGCGATGGTACGTACACGTGCGTCTAAATCAGCACCAGTAAGATCTGGTTCTTTAGTAGTCGCAATTTCTTCTAATTGAGCACGAGTCAACTTACCAACTTTAGTTTTGTTAGGTACAGCTGAACCCTTTTGGATACCAGCAGCTTTCTTAAGAAGAATCGCAGCAGGTGGAGTTTTCATGATGAATGTGAACGACTTGTCGTTGTACACAGTGATCACTACAGGAATTGGAAGACCAGCTTCAACTTTTTGCGTAGCAGCATTGAATTCTTTACAGAATGCCATGATGTTTACACCACGTTGACCTAGTGCAGGACCAATCGGTGGAGATGGATTTGCTTTACCAGCTGGAACTTGCAGCTTGATATAGCCGTCAATCTTCTTAGCCATTTTCAATTACCTCTGGGTACAAGCGCCGATGAAGGCTCCCCAATGATTTCAAGTAACGACAACCGTTACAACAACAATGCCCGACTTATAAAAAATCGGGCGTTTATCAACCAACTAAAATTAGTTCGCTTTTTCGACTTGTCGAAATTCGAGTTCTACTTGAGTCGGTCGATTAAATACATTAATCGTCAAAGTAAGACGAGATTTTTCGTATTGAACTTCTTCCACCACGCCTTTAAAGTCGGTGAATGGACCATCAATAACGAGTAATTCTTCACCTGGCTCAAACATTGTCTTAGGACGAGGCGCTTCACCAGTATTACGTACACGAGCAAGAATCGCATCAGCTTCTTTTTGCGTAATCGGTGCCGGTTTTTCAGCCGTACCACCAATAAAACCTAAAACTTTTGGACATTCTTTAACAATGTGCCAAGTTTCATCGTTCATTTCCATTTCGACTAACACATAGCCTGGAAAGAACTTACGCTCTGACTTACGTTTCTTACCATCCTTCATTTCCACCACTTCTTCAGTAGGGACAAGGACTTCACCAAAGCTATCGGCTACAGCGCTACGCTGGATTCGATCATTAAGTGAGCGTAACACTTGTTTTTCATAGCCTGAATAGGCATGAATAATGTACCAACGTTTCATAGCTCTCTTACCCGATAATAAACTTCATTAACCAGCTCAAAGCGTAGTCAAAACACCATAATAAAATGGATGCCACTAAGACTACAGCAAGTACCTGCCAAGATGTGGTCACGGTCTCTTGCTTTGTTGGCCAGCTCACTCGACGTAGCTCAATACGAGCATCTTTCAACAATCGAACAAAGCCTTTGCCTTGATGGGTGGCGTATAATAAACCTAAAGCCACGATGATACAAGCCAAAATCACCCCAACACGAACCCAGACATCATTCGCTGGTGCCCAGTATGCTGGCAAATATTGATTCACCATCATTGAACCGCCGAGTAAAATCAATGCGATAGCCCACAGAACAACGTCCAGAGGGGAACCAGAATTAACAACTTCAGCAGAATTATTTCTTTGAGGAATTGGCGCGTCGCTTAATGCGTCACGCGATTTATCATTCGACATTTTTGTACTCGTCGTAGAATTCGCGACTTATTATATGACCAGTTGAGCCAGCATCAAGCTTCTTTTTAAAAAAATTGGCAGGCCAGGAGGGACTCGAACCCCCAACATTCGGTTTTGGAGACCGACGCTCTACCAATTGAACTACTGACCTGCAGAGCAAATCGAGAGTCGTAACTCTCGATCTGTATTTAACAATGTGTATTATGCAGTAACTTTAGCAACTACACCAGCACCAACTGTACGACCGCCTTCACGGATTGCGAAGCGTAGACCTGGGTCCATTGCGATCGGGTGGATAAGCTCTACTGACATCTCAACGTTGTCACCAGGCATTACCATTTCAACACCTTCTTTAAGTGCAATCGCACCAGTTACGTCAGTTGTACGGAAGTAGAACTGTGGACGGTAACCGTTAAGGAATGGAGTATGACGACCACCTTCTTCTTTAGAAAGTACGTATACTTCAGCGTCGAATTTAGTATGCGGTTTGATTGCACCTGGTTTAGCAAGTACTTGACCACGTTGAACGTCTTCACGTTTAGTACCACGTAGAAGAACACCACAGTTCTCGCCCGCACGACCTTCGTCAAGAAGTTTACGGAACATTTCTACGCCAGTTACAGTTGTTTTAACTGTATCTTTGATACCAACGATTTCAACTTCTTCGCCTACTTTAACGATACCAGTCTCAACACGGCCAGTTACTACTGTACCACGACCTGAGATTGAGAATACGTCTTCGATTGGCATAAGGAATGGAAGATCGATAGCACGTTCTGGCTCTGGAATGTAAGAGTCAAGCGCTTCAACAAGAGCAACAACAGCTGGTTCGCCGTATTGACCTTGGTCACCGTTAAGAGCTGCAAGAGCAGAACCACGGATAACTGGAGTGTCATCACCAGGGAAGTCATAAGTAGAAAGAAGTTCACGAACTTCCATTTCCACTAATTCAAGAAGCTCTTCGTCGTCTACAAGGTCGCATTTGTTTAAGAATACAACGATGTAAGGTACACCTACCTGACGAGAAAGAAGGATGTGTTCACGAGTTTGTGGCATTGGACCATCAGTCGCAGCACATACAAGGATCGCGCCGTCCATCTGAGCAGCACCAGTAATCATGTTTTTAACATAATCGGCGTGGCCCGGGCAGTCTACGTGAGCGTAGTGACGAATAGTTGAATCGTATTCTACGTGTGAAGTATTAATTGTAATACCACGTGCTTTCTCTTCAGGTGCAGAGTCAATTGCAGCGTAGTCTTTCGCTTCGCCACCAAAAGTTTTTGCACATACAGTTGCAATTGCAGCTGTTAAAGTTGTTTTACCATGGTCGACGTGACCAATTGTACCCACGTTAACGTGTGGCTTATTACGTTCAAACTTAGCCTTAGCCATGCTCTTCTTCCTCGTTTACGTCGAAAACAATTCTGAGTAACACCCAGCTCCGACATATCGCCTAAAAAATAAACACCCAATACTTGAAAAGCAGACTAAATAGCCTGCTTTTTGGAATCTTGTGCAACAATGTTGCTAAACTGTAATCTGGAGCTCTTATCGAGATTTGAACTCGAGACCTCTCCCTTACCAAGGGAGTGCTCTACCACTGAGCTATAAGAGCAAATATAAGTACTTCAATATATATGGAGCGGGAGACGAGGGTCGAACTCGCGACATGCAGCTTGGAAGGCTGCCGCTCTACCAACTGAGCTACTCCCGCACGATGTTGGTACAAACCACTTATTGAAGTCTTAAAATTGGTGGTGAGGGAAGGATTCGAACCTTCGAAACTTTCGTAGCGGAGTTACAGTCCGCCCCCTTTGACCGCTCGGGAACCTCACCATTTTACACTTACTTCAGTGTTGTTCTTTCTACTCACTCTCAAACTTCTAAGATGGTGCCGGCACACGGATTCGAACTGTGGACCTACTGATTACAAGTCAGTTGCTCTACCAACTGAGCTATGCCGGCGTTTCTTAGTGTTTCGTACGTTTCGTATCGGAACGGTGTGCAGTTTAGCAAAAACAAAAATCTGTGCAAGTGTTTTTTCTAAAAAAAACGTGAAAAACTCACAAAATCAATCCATTTGACGATAATTCAACCGCTTTGATCACTGCGCGAGCTTTTATTTGGGTTTCATTCCATTCAGATTCAGGATTTGAGTCATAAACCACCCCTGCTCCCGCCTGTACATAGACCTTATTTTCACGAATTACACAGGTACGAATCGCAATCGACATGTCCATTTCACCATGCCAGCCTAAATAACCAACAGCACCGCCAAAAATTCCACGTTTGACCGGCTCAACTTCGTCAATAATTTCCATTGCACGTATTTTTGGTGCACCAGATAGCGTACCCGCTGGGAATGTTGCCTTAAAAACATCCAACGCATCTACATCATCGCGCACTTCACCTTGCACATTTGACACAATATGCATGACATGTGAATAACGCTCGATCACCATTTGATCAGTCACGTGAACTTTACCGATTTTTGATACACGACCAACGTCATTTCGACCTAGATCGATCAACATCAAATGTTCTGCAATTTCTTTCTCATCAGATAGCAGATCTTTTTCCAGCGCCAAATCTTCTTCTTTGGTTTTACCACGTGGGCGTGTACCCGCTAATGGACGCACGGTTGCGATACCATTTTCTAAACGCGATAAAATTTCTGGTGATGAACCAACAATATGAAAAGGTGTATTGTTTTCTAAAGTCCGCCCTTGCACCAAGAACAAGTACGGTGATGGATTAAGGTGGCGTAATGCACGATAGACCTGTAACGGCTCACCATCAAAGTCTGAGACCATCCGATGCCCTGGTACAACCTGCATCACATCACCCGCCTTAATGTATTCTTTCACATTGGCAATCGACTCAATAAAGTTATCGTGCCCTGTAATAGATTCAAAATTTGGTGCAGTGTGCTTTTCAGCAATCAAAACAACAGGTGTTGCCAACAATGCTTCGATGTCATCGAGCTGCGCTTGTGCTTTGGTATAAGCCGCTGGATCATTCACATCTGCATGCACAATTAAAAACAGCGTATCTTTTAAGTTATCAAAGACAATGACTGTCTTCGATAACATCATCCAAATATCAGGAATGCCGACTGGATCAGCTTCTGGGACATTATTCAACTTAGGTTCAATATAACGTACAGCATCATAACCAAAGTAGCCCACTAGACCACCAGTAAAGCTTGGCAGTGCAGGTAGCTCTTGCTGTGTCGGCACTTTAAACTGTGCTTGGAAGTCACGTATGTATTGGAATGGATCTAAGCAAGCCTGTTTTTCGATCTGACCATTGGTATGTTGAACCGTTAATTGCCCTTCATTACAAGAAAATACGGTCGATTCACCTAAGCCAATGATTGAATAACGTGCCCAGTTTTCACCACCTTCAACAGATTCAAATAAATAGGCTTGTTTATGTTGTTTTAATCGAGCAAAGACAGATAAAGGCGTTTCCGTATCTGCTAAGCGCTGGCGATACACAGGAATGAGGTTATAACCTGCTGATTTTAAATCTTCAAATTGAGCTTGTGTAGTCATCTTGTTTCTCTATCTATTTTCGTATGGTTGATTTTCATTTGCTATTTTGGATGCTGAATTAATCACGCCATCGAAAAACTACACACTCACTCATTCCCACGTCCTTACCCACTGCTTATTTCAACCCAATAATTCTTTTAAATTATCAACCACCATTTGTGGCTGGCAATCTTGAATATTTTCCCCATGATTATAGCCATAGCTGACCACAATACAATCGATACCCGCACGGCGTGCAGCTTCAACATCATTCACCGAATCACCAATCATTAGAATCTGCTCTTTCGGCAAACCATAATGTTCTGCACAATACAAAAGTTGTTTCGGATGCGGCTTACGCTCTTCAAAGCGATCACCACCAATTACATCTACAAAGTATTGATTCATCCCCAGTGCCTCAACAATGCTGCGCGCAGGCTGCTCAGGTTTATTGGTGACACAAATTAAAGTCTTTTGCTCAGCTTGCCCCCATTTTAAAAATTCTAGGATGCCATTAAAAGGCTGTGTTAACACACAAGGATCTGCATTATAAATTTTCAAGAAAGTTTGCAGTAACAAATGATGTTGTGCCGCATCCACCTTACCAGTCAAATGTTCTAATACACTTTGACAAAATAACGATGTTCCTTTACCTATCCAATTACGCACCTGCACTTCTGTCACAAGCGGCAACTGCAAGGTATTCAAACTCATATTCATGGCACGATATAAATCTGAAGCTGAATCCACTAGGGTTCCATCCAAATCAAACAAAATCATTTGGCGATCTGCTAGGCGTACATCCAACATTTTTACCCTCTTTAAATTGAAACTGAAACAAAAAAGGCATGCTCATGCATGCCTTTTGATTGAGCTGTCCAAAATTATTTGAACATTACCCATGCAATAATGGCAAGAATGACCAATACAATGACAGAGATCAAACCCACAGAGGCATTTTTTTGCGCTTCTTTTTCTTGCTCAACGCAGCTCTCTGGAATTTCAACATTGCAGGCTTCGGGTGTCACAGGCGCATTAACATCAACCCCTTCAGGAATTGGTGCTGGCTTAGGAATACCCACATTCGTAGGCATACCATCACGGGTTAACTGCACCGAACCATCACGTTCTTTGAGTTCAGGCATGCCTTGATCATTCATTTGCTGCGCAGCAGACTTTTCTTGCGCAGTTTCAGATACAGCCACAGCTTCTGCTGGCTGTTGAATAGCTTCAACACTTTGAATCTCATTAATGCTTTGCTGTATTTCAACAGGCACATCAACAGCTTTAGCAGGTGCAAGCACGCTAAACTTTAAACTCGCAAACTGAACAATATCACCCTGTTTTAATAAAGACTCACCATCCAAACGCACATCATTAATAAATGTACCATTTGAAGAGTTTAAGTCCTGCAACCAGAGTGCCTGTTCTTTAATTAAAAATGCCGCATGCTTACGCGAAATTTCAGATTGTTGTAGCACAATATCGGCCTGTTGGTGGCGACCCACCAACATATCGCGATCAATACTGATTTCCTGACCGGTTAAATCACCTGAAATCGCTTGAATTTTCCAAGTCATAGCTTATCTCTCTTTACCTAAATCAATCATAACACAGAGAATATCCATTCCCATTCTGACAACTTGGCGTCGATTGTGTGAACGGTTGATTTTTTTGAAATGCTAACAAATTTTCAGGGTTCAAATGTATGGTTCGGTATTCATCTTTGTGATCATTCATTCTATTGGCAGAAGCTGATGCTTCATCCAACTGAAAAGATCTAGATAAACCTGCAACAACCATCGGTTGATCAATTTTTTGCACCACACTTTGCTGAATTTCCCGCACTAACACTGATTCATTAACCTTTACATTCATTGTGTGGGTAGATTGAGCAACAGTAACTTTTTTTGTGGACTGTGGTTGTGTCGGTAACACATGATAATTTGAACTTGTTTGTCGACTGCCATTTGGTACAGCAATTGTTTGACGCTTAACAGGTGGCTCAATCGCAACAGGGGTTGTCACCACAGGTTGTGTCACTTGTGGCTGTGCAACAGGGGCCGGCTGAACGGGTGCAGGTGCAACACCTTTAGACACAGGAATACGTTGCTGATAAATATCTTCAACACTTTCAGGCAACTTAGCAAAGTTGCCATCGGTATCCAGTGCCAATTGCAAGCTATATAACTGGTTATAACGCTGCTGTGACATTTTTTTCACATCAGCTGAATTACCTACAATTGTTGGATGAATGAAGATTAATAAATTTCGCTTAACATTGGACTTGCCCTCAGAACTGAAGAGCTTACCCAAAACAGGAATCGAACCTAAACCAGGCACAGACTGACGGCCATGCTGGGTATTATCTGAAATTAACCCACCTAAAACGATGGTTTGACCATGCTCAGCCAAAATGGAGGTTTTAATGGCACGCTTACTGGTCACCAAGTCAGATGCTTCACCTTTATTGGTTTTCACATCTGAAACTTCTTGCTCAACCTCTAAACGAACCGAACCACCATCACCAATGTGCGGAACCACTTTTAAGGTCACACCGACATCTTTACGCTCGATGGTAGTATATGGATTTGCAACGCCTGCTGCACCGGTCGATACAGAACCTGTTACAAAGGGTACGTTCTCACCAACCACAATATAGGCTTCTTCGTTGTCCATGGTCACAATCGACGGCGTAGACAGTAAGTTCGACTTGGTTTTTTCTTTTAATGCTTGAATCATGGCACCGTATAATTTACGAGAACCATCACTTCCTTCTCGATAATCACCCAATACTAATGATGTTCCCGCACCGACCGCACTACCCGCGCCCGCAGCACCACCTGTCAAATAACCTGCTGCAATATTTTTTAAACTTGAACCAAAGTTATCAAAGTTAATCAGTCCAATACCACTACTGATATCCCCTAATGCCCATTGCACACCCAATTGATCTGCATCGGAACCCTCTACCTCGATGATGGCAGCCTCGATCAATACCTGTTGACGACGGATATCTAATTGTTGAATAGCTGATTCGATTTCACGCATCAATTGCGGATCAGCTTTGACCACCAAAGCATTTTGCGTCGCGTCAGCAATAATGCTAACACCATTGGCATTAAAGCTACTGATACTGTTTTGATTATTTGAATTATTATTACTGTTGAGATTAATCCCAGAACTAGTATTGTTATTGGCTGTTAATGACTGATTATCAGATGTGCCGTTGAGTAAGTTACTCGTTGAATTATTATTTGAATTAGCCGAATTATTGTTACTTGAAACCGCCTGCCCAGTCACTAGCCCTTGTAATATTTCAGATAAATTTTTCGCACTGGCATATTTTAAACGGAAGACTTTCAGCCCACCTAAACGATCCGCTGCAGGAACATCTAAGGTTTCAATCATCTGGCGGATACGTTTACGCGTCGCCGTATCCCCTTTAATAATAATACGATTGGTACGATTATCAGCGATCAGGCGAATGCGCGAGCCTTTCGGATCTTTCGACGCACCTGTCGAGCTCATTGCTTCAAGCAAACCAATCATTTCTTCCGCCTGACTTGATTGCAAAGTCACGGCTTCAATATCATTTTGCCCAGTTCCATCCAAATTACGAATAATGGTTTCAAGCTGATAAATATTGCTCGCACGGTCTGAGACAATTAGCGCATTGGTCCCCGCTACTGCAGACAAATGTGCAAACTGTGGCATCAATGGGCGTAAAGCAGGGATCAAGTCATTGGCATTGGTATTATCCAACCAAATCACACGCGTCACAATTTGATCGCCCGAAGCACGGTGTCGGGCATCATAAGGAATACCTGAACTTTTAACGTTACTATCAGGTACAAGCTTAATGGTATTGCCTGATGGAATGGCCACCACACCATTAACGTTTAAAACACCCAAAAATAAATCGTAGACTTCTGTTTTATTTAAAGCCTTATTGGAAATGACTGTGACATTACCACGCACACGAGGATCAACAGCAAAGTTTTTCCCCGTGATATCAGCGACTTCATTAATGAACGCTGTTAAATCAGCATCACGTAGATTGATTTTCCAAGTTTGAGCGAAACTTGCCGTACTGACCATCGCAGCCAAGGGCAACATGGCATAGGCAGCTAGAGTTGAACGATTATTATTAAAAAAAGCCATATACGCCTGTGTTTCCTAACCCTATATAGTGATGAATCATCACTAAAAATCCTGTTGTATGGTCATCACTTGATCACCACGTTTTACTTCAAGTTTCACCTGCCCTTCACGGCGGGCTTGTTCTAATAATTGCGCTTCTGATTGACCTTGACCTACGGTTTGCCCGTTTAAAGACATAATACGGTCACCCGGTTGCAATCCTAGCTTATTTCTTAATGCGGTCGGTGTGCGGCTTGTCACTTCAAAGCCACCACTTCCTGAAGGGGTAACCCCCATTTCTTGCATATATTGTTCACGGTTTTCAGCCATGCGCTGAACTGCTTGCCCGATCGCCGTTTGTGTCTGACTTTGTGCCTTGTTCGATGTCATGGCGCTATTGTCAGTGCTGCTATTTTGCATCGTTGTATTATTGGTCGCATTGGCTGTAGGGACAATCGGCTGATTCAGCCCATTCTCGATGCCTTTAAATGCCAGTTCTCGTGTTGCCCCATTGGCTTGACGCAAAATCACTTTATCCCAATAGACTTCAGACAATTGATAAGAAGAACCCTCTATCGTTTCACCTACCAAGTAACGGTCTGAACTTTCATTAATTTTGATCACCGCAGATGAATAGCGACTTGGCTGCCCAACCACCACACCTTGTAACACCATATTCAGTTGTTCGTTTGCTGCATTTGATGATTGTTCCTGAAACAACGCAAACGAACTAATATTCGGTACTTGCACTTGAGCAGAACCTAGCTCAACACGCTCAATTTGCATAGCCTGAGGTGGTGCAATCAAGAGCCAAAAAAATGCCGCCAATTTCCAGCATAGATACAAGATTAATAAGGCCAAGACCAATGGAGCAATACGATCAGCTTGCTTCCAGTTCAATTCGCGCATTGTGTCTAGATAATTACGCATCAGTTCACCCCAGCTAATAAAGGCTGACGTGAGCTAATTACGTAAGTATCAAGACCAGCTTTACCTTCATAGGATGCAACATTCATCAAAAACCGCTGGGTGAGCTGCACATCTAACATCAAGTCTGGCTCAAGCTGCAAATTCATCATTTTTTGTTCACGTTGATCCCGCACATCAATCGTTAACTTACCGTTATCATCTTTTAATTTTGCCGACAAAACAGGAATATTCATCGACTCTTGGCGCTGCGCAAAGGTAAAACCAAGATCTCCACCCGCCCATTGCAATTCACCATCCGTCGCAGTAAATCCTTGTTGCGGCTTGTATTTAAACTGCACGTCTTTCAGCTGGATCGCATTGATTGGCCATTGCCATTGGGCAAAACTTTTTAATGTTTCAGGTGCAATTTGCCCTTCTAACGCTTTAATGGTGATGGCTTTACCCAAGCCATAACCCACTACGCCTTGTAGTTTGGTGTTACCGCTATGAATTTCAACATTTGCACCAAGACGCAATAAGATCAAATCCCAAGGTCGTGTCTTCCAATTTAAAGAACCTTTAAGGTTACCTTTGGTCCAATCCGCTTGGCCATGCCAAATATTGCCGCTAACGTTGTGCAACATTTGATTATTTTTATAAAATTTTGTGATCAACCATGCTGCTGGGACTTGCAGCAAGACAAAAATAAAAAAACTCAGGATGGCGAAAATGAGCCATCGAATATTATTAGATTTACTGATCATCCCACCACAACCGAACTTTCAACTTTACATCCATGATTTAAACTTTTTTTCTTTATAGGCACATTATGCATACTTTTTCTGCATAGCCAATTCAAAGAGCTAAAAAAACCGAGCATTTGCTCGGTTTCATCATCCTAGATTCAGGATGTTACGACTTGATGAAAGACTTAGATTAAGAAGTCTTCAAGTTTTGCGCCTTTTTCAAGCTCAGCAACTAACCAACGTGGTTGTTTACCGCGACCTGTCCAAGTATCAGCAGCATTCGCTTTACTACGGTAACGTGGCTCAACAGCTTTACGTGTTGATTTTTTACGTTTGTTCGCGCCAGATTCAAGAATCTGCTCTACGGTTAAATCTAAGTTTTCAGCAATTTCTAAAATACGATTATACGCATCTTCAATCGCTTGGTCTTTTTTAGACGCAATTAAAGCTTCCGCTTCAACTTGTAATTTCTTTAACTCTTCAACTGATAGATTGCTAATATCAGGCATAATCTTTACTCCGAAATATCGTATTATTTTGCTTTTTAAAACTTGCACATAATATTTATAATAAAATAATTATTCAATAAACAATTTACGCTACACAACAATAAATTAACACAAATATATTCATTTCATCATGCATTTTTGTATTTAAATATTATTTTGAGCAGTCAATTCAATTTCTTTAATACGTTGTTTAATATTTTCAGGTATCGCCATTTTTTGCATCAATTGATTATCGACGCATACAATAACTGCATCACCCGATGCTACATAGGCTTGCTGTGACTCGCTCCATAATAGATAACTCATACGAAATGCACTATTTCTTAATTCTTCTACTCGCGTTGCCACTTTTAATTGATCTGGATAAATTACAGGACGAATAAATTTGCACTGACTTGATGCAACAACAGTAAGTACATCTTGATTAAATATATTCAACAAATCTAAATATGCAATTCGTGCACTTTCCATATAGCGATAATAATGCACATTATTAACATGACCAAATGCATCCATATCGCCCCATGCAACTTTTTGTTCATATATCACAGGATAGTTGTTTAATTCTTGCATATTCAATTTCCTTATATTTTTATTTCCATAAAATTCGCATTGTTTTCAAAGATTAAATTTAATTGTCGAATTAAATCATCCTGCTGATTTAATGCTGATTTAATTCTGAGATAGCTCATTAATACATCATCAGGATATTGTGCCAACAAAGCATCCGCTTCTGCACTACGCTGGGTTGCGTTATAAATATTCCACTTTGCAAAATTCAATACAGGCAATGCAGGATATTTTTGTTCCCACAGCGCAATCTGTTGCTCCACCGCGACATAGTCAGGATTTTGTTTGAGAAGTTGTGCCTGAAACCACATATAAAACACATCTTGATTAAACTGCTGTTCTAGCAGATGCACAGCTAATCGTTCATGTTCTTGGCTCATATCCGGCATGCGAGATAACACTTTGAGCCACAGCACTTTGACCGCATAATTTCTCTCGGCAATTTGATCCTGCAAATCATGGTAACGCTGTTTTAAATTCTGCAAATCATCGACATCTGCTTGATCAAAAGCTTGTAATAACTGTGCCAACCAGGCCTGCTTAGTCACCTCATCCAAATGGCCATAACGTGTTGAGCGTAAATACAACCATGGAAATTGTAAAGCAAAGGCACCCCACAAGGTATTCAAGCGCTGTTCATACGCAGTTTTTACTTTATTTAACCATGGTGACAATTCATGTTGATTTAAAAACTCTAAATGCGTTAATGCTTGCTCACCATCATTTTGTCCTAAATAAATTTCTATTCGTTGTAATTCAGCCAATTCAAAAGCCATAGGACTGGTTTGATTTAATGCCTGTAATGCTGCTGGATAATCTTGCTGAATCCAAGATAATCGTGCATCGATCACACCTTTTAATAAACCTGACTCAGTAAATGCTTGTTGAATAAAATCCTTTTGATCATGTGCAGCATTCAATAACCAAATAACTGCAAGCTGTTCATAAGGGTGTAATTTATTAAAATTAAAAACAGTTTCACTTTTGCGTTGCTCACGGCTTAAATAACGCTTTAGCCCATACCAAAGCATTTGAACAATAAAACTGATTAAAGCTAAAACAAAAATAATAAACCAAATATTGGATTGAACTTGCCAATCACGCCAGTAAACATAGACATAACCAGCACCATAACCAAAGCTCAATACACTCATAATGGCTATGGCAAATAAGCTAATCAATAAATAGGCCAATAAAATTTGTTTCATCGCCATTAACCTATCAGTGCACGGGTATTTAATTGAGGAACAGATAAAACAGGTGTTTCTTTTAATTGCACTATTTTTTGTTGTATCTGCTTTAAATGTGGATCAGGCAATTGCTGCATGATTTGAATAATTTCAGTCAATTCTTGTTGAAATTCAGGATACTGCCCTTTCAACATAATTTGCTGAGCCAATAATAATCTGAGTTGAATTTCTTTTAAGACAATTCCACGTTGTAATAAATCCACACTCGGCCGTTCAACAGCTTCAACCTGAATCCAGCGACTCAAAAATGACTGTTCTTTTTGTTTTGGGGTATTTTGATAAGGCTGCTGTATTTCTTTTTGCAGTGCTTGATCCAGTGTCTGTAAAACTTGTTTAATTTTATTTTGCTGAGTTTGGCGCGCAACCACATATTGCGTCAGCATCTCTCGATCTTTCGCAATCACCTGATGCAGACTCATTCTAAGTGCGGGTGCCAAACTAAATATTTCCAGCTGTTGATCTAGCTGATTCAATTTTTCTAGCGCCACACCAAATTGCTGCTGTTGTAATGCGAACTCAACCAACTCTAAACGCTGCCCAATCAAAGTAATCGGCTGAACACCAACGTGATCATCTGCTTGCATTGCTGGCGGATTTGCAGGTGAAGAAGTTACAGGCTGACCATCATATTGTCGCTTCATCGCAACCAACTGATCATTCAAACCTGCATTTTGCTGCTGCAATTGCGTTTGCTGCTGCATCAACTCCGTTTGTTTGGCATTCATTTGATAAACATCAAAACTTAACTTGAACAGCCAAAGTAGCGCGGCAATGACAACAACAATAACCAACCTCTTCATGTATTTCCCTGCACCTGCCTAACCTGCTGCAAAATATGTAATGCATTTAAATCGTTTAATTGCAGTATTTTGAGTTCTAAATTTGACTGCTGTCCGTAATGTTCAAGCAATTGCATCAGACGCTCGCCCAACACCAAATAATATGCATCCGCAACACATTGTGGATATGGCTGCATCAGTCGCAACCAATTGAGCCAACTGGCTTCACTGGTCACGAGCATACAATACGAAGATGACGACTCAAAAACAGTACGATTTTTTTTAATAATTTGTTCGGCTTCAGTTGGACATTGCCGATGGTATAAAACAAAGTTAAGGACATGAATACCACGATCAATTAACTGCTGCATCATAAATTGGCGACCACCTTCACCACGCCAAAATGCAACTGTGGCACCAGCAGCCAATTGTTCTAGAATCGGTAAACTCAACATGCCTTCTGAAGTTTCGACTTCTGGAACTGCACTATTGATACCGTAATCCGCTAATGTATTTGCAGTTGCCTGTCCTACAGCAATCCAATGAATCTGCTTTAATTGCTCAATCTTCAGTCCCGCTTGAGCCAATCCAGCCATTCCCATATGTACGGCAGAAGGACTCACCACAACAATGACTTGCGCATACAAAAGGGCTGAATATAGCTGCGCCAAATCTTGTGACCATGGGGCAGCTTTTAACTCAAGGAGTGGAAGCTCTAGTACACGCACTCCGGCCTGTTGCAAAGTCTCAGTGAGAACCGCTGCACGATCTTGAGGGCGTGTATTGATAAACAACATGTATTAATACAATGCCTTCAAAATATCACCAGCACCTTGCGCTAAAAGCTCTTGTGCTAAGGCAACACCAAGTTGTTCAGCGTTCTCGCTTGCGCCAATTCGCTGTGCTTTCAGTAATGTTTTACCGTCCACACTGCCGACACGACCTTCTAAGTGAATTTGACCATTTTGCAGTACTGCATAACCTGCAATTGGAACTTGGCAACCACCTTCCAAATACGCATTGAAAGCACGTTCTGCACGTACACATGCATTAGTTTCACTATGCATTAAAGGCTGAATCAAATCTAAAACGGCTTGGTCATCGGTACGGCACTCTAGCCCCAATGCACCTTGACCTACTGCTGGTAAACTAAATTCCGGTTGGATGGTATGACGGATACGCTCGGCCAAACCCAAACGTTTCAAACCTGCACTCGCCAAAATAATGGCGTCATAGTTACCCGCATCTAATTTTGATAAACGTGTACCCACATTGCCACGCAGATCAATAATCTCAAGGTCAGGACGTTGTTTTAAAATCTGACATTTACGGCGTAGACTTGATGTACCGACTTTTGCACCTTGTGGTAGCTCATCAAAATGATTGTAGGTATTCGAAACAAAAGCATCGAGCGGATCTTCACGTTCACAAATTACCGCTAAATTTAATCCTTCAGGCAGCGCCATCGGCACATCCTTCATTGAATGCACCGCTAAGTCTGCACGACCATCTAATAAGGCCGCTTCAAGCTCTTTTACGAATAATCCTTTACCACCAATTTTAGCCAAAGGTGTATCAATAATTTTGTCACCTTGAGTGACAAAAGTAACCAACTCAACTTTTAAATCGGTATGGAGTGCTTCTAAACGCGCACGAATATGTTCCGCTTGCCATAATGCAAGTGGGCTTTGTCGAGTTGCAATCTTGAGGATTTTCATAAAATTTAAAATGCAGTCTGTTTAAGCGTTATTCTAAACTTAACCTGCTCACTTTAAAATGCAAGCATATTTAAATTTGAAAATACGCGTGTGCATTATAATTTTTGAATTCGCTCACGTAAATTTGGCAAATGACGGCGACTCACCGCAAGGCGTTCTTCCAGATCGCGACAACGCACTTGGTATTGACCTGAACTCACAACCTCAAGGCCATCTAGAAAACCAATAGAAACCAAAGCGTTACGATGGATACGTATAAAACGATCACCAAATTCATTTTCTAAATCTTTTAGCGTCTCATCAATTAAGACACTGCCATTTTTATGTCTTACCGTGACGTATTTTTGATCTGCTAAAAAGTAGTAAATATTTTCAACAGGCACCAATTCCACACCACGATAGGTTTTTGCCGCTATTTGATGTCGGCTGATTTTGATTTCGTCCATATTTTCTTTTTGTTTTATCGTGCTCAGCTGAGCTTGGGTTAATTTAATAATATGATCTAAAACCTGCTGCAATTCCTGTTGCATAACTGGTTTTAGCAAATATCCCTCTGCATTTGATCGAAACGCATCAAGTGCATGATGATCATAAGCAGTACAAAAAATAATTGCGGGCATTGGATCTAACTGACGCAAATATTGCGCGCAAGTTAATCCATCCATTTCAGGCATTTGAATATCTAATAGTATGACATCTGGCTCTAGGCTTTGAACCAACTCAATTGCTTGCCGACCATGTGTTGCTGTTGCCACAACATGATGTCCAAGTTGAGTGACTAAACGTGACAATCGTTCTATCGCTAGAGACTCATCATCACAAATCAGGATGTCCATATCTCCTCCTTTATACAGTTAACATCAGTTGTTTTTATAGATTAACTGTAATTTTCTACTTATATCGATATTGCACCACAGTCGTATACATTCCTTCGCCTGCATTGGTTTGAAAGATGACGCTTTGACCATAGTATGCCTCAAGTCGCTGCTTCACATTTTCAATTGCAATACCATTCCCCTGACGTAAATTTATTTTATCCTGTGTATAAGGATTTGTAATAACGATATTTATTTGATTTTGTAAGATTTCAATCAATATACTTATCGTACTCTTTGTCAGAATTTTTTCAACTCCATGAAAAATACTATTTTCTAGCAAAGGTTGTAAAGTTAATAGTGGAATTTGTACGCTTGAGTATCGATCTGACGGCTGTAATTTCCATTCAACATTTAAACGATCTCCCAATCGCATCTGTTCAATCGCCAAATAGCGCTGACATAAGTCTATTTCCTCTTGCAAACTCACCAACTTTAACTCTTGAAAACTGGCTCGAAATAATCGAGACAGATTTAATAGCATTTGCTCTGCTTTATCCGGATCAATTGCGATTAAACTAATGACACTATTTAAACTATTAAATAAAAAATGTGGATGAATACGTGCCTGCATGGCCTGTATACGCGAATTTAACTCGCTATGTTGTTGACGCCCCCACTGTTCTCTTAAATATAAATAACGAAAACAAAATGCGCCAAGCAATACACCATAACTTAAATGCAAAACCAAATTTTGCGTCGCCGTAGCCAAATTAAGGTCTGAAAGACTCATATTTGTACCAAAGTGCAGCAAGATATTTAAAGCGACTGTGGTGAGAAAGACCAAAGCTTGTAACAAACTAAAACCACACAGCAAAGCCATTTTAATACCCATTTGACTAAATCGATCTTTCCAGAGATCTACAAAAGCCGCAAAGGCAAGGAGTATCCAGTTAATAAATAGAATATGTTGTAAAACAGAATTTAAGCTCAAAGCCTGCCATGATTGCACCTGTGCTAAAGCCAACACCAAGCCTAATATATTGCCTGCTACAAATAACTCCAGAAGATGCTGCCAACGCCCCATTCTGCTAAAAAAATACGATGCTGGATCATGCCTATTTGAAGAAGTCGAAGATAGATGTCGCTTGACTGCGGCAACAGAGCTCGAATTTGCTATACTGTTTTTAGTTCTACTGCTTTTTATCTTATTGAGCCGACATGACCACATCTTCTAATTCCTCAAATCCGTCACAAGCCCAAACTTCAGGCATGTGGGGCGGTCGTTTTTCTGAAGCTACTGACGCTTTTGTTGCTGAATTTACAGCATCTGTACAATTTGACCAACGCTTTTATAAACAAGATATTGCAGGTTCAATTGCACATGCAACCATGCTTGCAAAAGTAGGCGTATTAACCGAGCAAGAACGCGAAGACATCGTAAATGGTTTGAACACCATTCAAGCTGAAATTGAAGCGGGTAACTTCGAATGGCGCATTGATCTTGAAGATGTGCACATGAACATTGAGTCTCGTTTGACTCAACGTATTGGTATTGCGGGTAAAAAACTTCATACTGGCCGCAGTCGTAATGACCAAGTTGCAACTGATATCCGTTTATATGTACGTGATGAAATTGATGCCATTTTAGGTTTGTTACAAAAATTGCAAAAAGGTATTTTGGGTCTCGCTGCTAAAAACACCAATACCATTATGCCTGGCTTTACTCACTTGCAAACCGCACAACCTGTGACTTTCGGCCACCATTTAATGGCTTGGTTTGAAATGTTGGTACGTGACTCAGAGCGCTTAATTGACTGTCGTAAGCGTGCTAACCGTATGCCATTAGGTTCTGCTGCACTTGCAGGTACGACTTACCCAATCGACCGTGCATATACTGCTGAATTATTAGGTTTTGAAGCGGTTGCTGAAAACTCGCTAGATGCAGTGTCTGACCGTGACTTCGGTATTGAGTTCAACGCTGCGGCATCTTTAATCATGATGCATTTGTCACGTATGTCTGAAGAAATGATCCTATGGACATCTGCTCAGTTCAAATTCGTGAACATTCCAGACCGTTTCTGTACAGGCTCTTCAATCATGCCACAGAAGAAAAACCCTGATGTTCCTGAGTTAATTCGTGGTAAAACTGGCCGTGTTTATGGTGATTTGATGAGCCTATTGACCCTCATGAAAGGTCAACCATTGGCTTATAACAAAGATAACCAAGAAGACAAAGAACCGTTGTTTGATGCGATTGATACCGTTCGTGGTTCATTGATGGCCTTTGCGGATATGATCCCAGCATTAGTACCAAACATTGAAATCATGCGCGAAGCAGCACTTCGTGGTTTCTCTACAGCAACTGATCTTGCTGACTACTTAGTTAAAAATGGCGTTGCATTCCGTGATGCACATGAAATTGTAGGTAAAGCCGTTGCACTAGGTGTTCAAGAAGGTAAAGACTTATCTGAATTAACACTTGAGCAACTTCAGCAATTCTCTGACTTGATTCAAGCGGATGTATTTGAAAAAGCATTGACTTTGGAAGCATCAGTCAATGCCCGTAACCACATTGGTGGTACGGCACCGGCTCAAGTTGAAGCTGCGATTGAACGTGCACACGCTCGTTTAGAAAAACTTTACGCATAACTGTTCAAGTTAAATGGAGTATTGATATGTCTCGACAAGTTTTTTGCCGTAAATATCAGGCTGAAATGGAAGGTTTAGACTTTGCACCATTCCCCGGTGCAAAGGGTCAAGAATTGTTTGACAGCGTGTCAAAGCAAGCTTGGCAAGAATGGTTAAAACACCAAACAACGTTAATCAATGAAAAGCGTTTAAATGTGTTTGAACCAGATGCAAAAAAGTTTCTTGAAGAACAGCGTGAAAAATTCTTCAGCAATGATGAGTCTCTTGAAAAAGCCGAAGGGCTCAAGCCTGAAGCGTGATAAAGCGGAGCACTGCTCCGCCACGCTGCAAGACGAGAAGCTATGCTTCGAGTGAAAAAAAGGCGCTGCCTTATTTTTCTGCAAGACAAGCGAAGCGCGTAGTTCTAATTGTCAAAATGGGAACTCATTCCGGGTTCCCTTTTTATTTTAAGAAGCACTGCCCCGCTCTTTCGCAATACAAACATCGAAGATGTGCATAGGCTTGAATAAAAAAAGAGACTCTATGGAGTCTCTTTTTTTATTTTAGAAGCATTAGTACACTAGGCTAAAAGAAAGCGGAAGCGTAATTTACAACCACATCACAGGGTCTAAAAGGCCGCTTTTTATCTTGATCTAAGCTAAAACCAAAAGCAGAACTAAACGAAAAATATTGCTTATTTTTTTATTTAAACCATAGAGAATAGTGGTAAAAATTATGAGCTAAAATATTTTACAGCACAAAAAGTTTTTATTACGTAGTCAATTTTATTTCAAATTAAATCATTCAATATATTATAAAAAATTAAAATATTTCGATTTTCTAGGGTTCAATTAACACATTTAACTGGCTTTCAAAAGGCAGATTACACCAAAGTAAGCTTATAAGTTGTATCAAAAATTAAGTTTGTAAATCTGTGATACATTTCTCAATAAAACACAACATTACACTACAAGAACCTACATGCTTTTTTTAAATCACTTTCCTATAATACAAATCAAGGAGATGGAAACATCTTCAATAATAGCGATAAGTAACCCCGATTTCCTTCCCAGTCTTCCCCCAAAGTCTGGGAATTTTTTTATCCAAAATTTGCTTATTTAATCATGATCTAATTACCTGAACAATTTTTGCTTCATTTGTTCATTCCTGTCTTCACTTTATAATTTTTAAAAACAC
Organism: Acinetobacter sp. YH01019; assembly: GCF_013420285.1. Lineage (NCBI taxonomy): Bacteria > Pseudomonadati > Pseudomonadota > Gammaproteobacteria > Moraxellales > Moraxellaceae > Acinetobacter > Acinetobacter sp. YH01019. The sequence goes on along the minus strand of NZ_VOYM01000001.1, from coordinate 59,267 downwards.
AAAATTTAGTTAACTCAAATAGTTGGCCATAAAAAAGCCCCTTATGAAAGGAGCTTTTCAACTGTAATCGTCAGTTTAAGGCTGTTTTAAATAGGGCCATGCGGCTTTTAAATAAATAAACATCGACCATAATGTTAATACGACTGCGGTATACAGTAATCCATACGCCAACATTTCAAGTGGTTGCCAATTCAATAAGAAGACTGAAATTGCAATCATTTGAAATGCTGTTTTGTATTTACCGACAGTAGACACTGCAACGCTAGTACGTGCACCCAGTTCAGCCATCCATTCGCGTAGTGCCGAAACTGTAATTTCACGTGAGATAATGACAATTGCAGCAAATGCCATAGAAATGGTCGGCTGCCATTGCACCAAGACGATCAATGCCGCCGCAACCATCAATTTATCTGCTACAGGATCTAAAAAACGCCCGAATGCAGAGGTTTGATTTAATGATCGTGCTAAATAACCATCAAACCAATCCGTCACAGCAGCAATAACAAAAATCGACGTCAACAAAATATGACGTGACATACTTGCAACATGCTCACCCACACCCATTGCAGGTGGCCAATAAGCCACAAGCAAAAATACAGGAATTAAAGCAATTCGTGCCAGTGTTAAAATATTAGGAATATTCAGGATTCGACCTGTTGTCATAGACACCCCAGTTTTCCCCTCATGCACGATGTAAATGCAGAATAATTTGAGGATTTATCCATCGTTAGTTGCACTCACTTTATACGAAATGCCTAGCAGTGTCACTAGGCAAACACTGTAACCGTCTGCCGTGCAATTGCAATTAACCGATCCTGATCATCCCATAAATGCGCATATTCTGTTGCATAACCATCTGCTGCATAGTCTGTAAATACTTTATATTTAAACCAGTTATGCACATTCGATTGTAATGGATGTACATAGGTTAAAGTCCAGGTCAGTGAGCTCGCTGGTGCCATGGTTTTAAACATGGGTAACACGCCAGGCGGCCACATATCCATCGAGACCAATAGATCAGCCTCAGTCATCTTCCGATTTTCATGTTTGAGGGGATTGAATCGCATCCAACCACTGAAGTCTGGCTTACGACTGGCTGTACATGGATATTGCCCATCAACCCAGGCCAAGTCCATTTGCTGGAAGCATTGCGGTGCAAGTGGATGGTGTTCTGCAATTTTCAGTGTTTCCACATTAGGAAAAGTCGGTGCAATGCGCTCTTGATTAACGACAATCGAGGATTCACGTGGAACACCAAAGCTCACCAATAGAATACTTTGCACTGCATCATCTTGCCAAAGACGTACTTCAATGGTGGTCACTGACTTGCCCTGTCTTAAAATTTCCGCAGCTAAGCGGACAGGTGCCAATTGAACAGGGCCTACAAATGTCACATTACAACTGAGTAGACGACGCCCCGTATCAGCTAGAGTTATCAAGGCCTTTTGCATCATCATGCCTGCAACTAAACCACCATAGATGGTTCTGCCTTGCAACCAACCTTCTGGAATATCCACCCATTCATGCTGTTCTATATGTTGATATAACGCTGTAAGTGACATATCCATCCCTGATCTTTTTTGAATTTTATATCATTGTCTAAAACTCAATTGATGTGAATGATCAGTGACCCATGCGTCAATGTACATTTTGGCAAATACATGCAACTTATCATGCTTAAAAATATCAAAAAGTCTTATTCGTGCAGGATTTTATAAATGGTTCTTGCCATTACATCACCTAATCCCGGCACCAATTTCAAATCATTTTCCGAAGCTTTGAGTACCCCCTGAATCCCACCAAAGTGTGTCAGTAAATCTCGGCGACGCTTTGGTCCCAGTCCAGGAATGGCTTCAAGCACCGAAGAGCCACGCTTTTTATCACGTTTCGCTCGATGTTTAGTAATAGCAAAACGATGGGCTTCATCACGCACTTGTTGAATTAAATGTAGCGCTTTATGGTCTTCAGGTAACTGGATTTTTTCACCATCGGTAAAGTGTAAAGTCTCTAAACCGGGTTTACGTCCTTCTCCTTTCGACACCCCGACTATAAAGGCATCTAACTGCAGTTCTTGCATGACTTCCATCGCCATGTGTAACTGACCTTTACCACCATCAATCAGCAACAAATCAGGTAACATGTTCTTTTTATAACGACGAGTCAGCGCCTGACGCATTGCAGCATAGTCATCGCCTTCAGTAATGTCATTGATGGCAAATTGCCGATAATCACGTTTACGTGCACCACCTGCATCAAAGACCACGCAGGAGGCTATCGTTGCCTCCCCCATTGTGTGGGAAATATCAAAACATTCAATACGATCTATCGGACGACCAACCACTTGTTCCAGTTGATGAAAACGTTCATTCAATTCAAAATGATCAGCCAGTTTGCCTTTAATGGCGTGCTGCACATTCATTTGTGCAAGCTCTTGCCATTCGGCACGGGTTTCTCGCACCTTATATTTGATTTGAATTTTTTTATCAAAGTGCTGCTGTAGCGCATCTTCCATGTCTTTGCGGTCTGGAATCTCTACATTAACAATCAACTCAGCAGGAATTTCATCTGCCACCTGAAAGTAAAAATTAGCAATAAAGTCTGATAGCATTTGTCCTAAGTCATCGCCCTGCATATCAGGGAAATAGCTTTTCCCACCCAGCATTTTACCATTGCGTACATGCATAATCTGCACACAGGTCACCCCTGCTTGATAAGCAATCGCAATAATATCGGCTTCACCTTTAACCTTATAAATCGCCTGTTGGGTTTGCACATCACGTAGTAGCGCCATTCGGTCACGGTAAAATACGGCTTTTTCAAACTCGAGTGCTTCGGCCGCCGCTTCCATTTTGGCAATCAACTCTTGGTTGAGTTCTTTGGTGTCTCCTTGCAAGAAGCGAATCGAGTTATTGACATCCTCTTTATAATCTTCGGGTGAAATCAAACCAACACATGGCGCAGAACAGCGTTTAATTTGGTATTGCAGGCACGGTCGTTTGCGCTGAGAAAAATAGCTATTTTCACATTGGCGTACATTAAAAAGTTTTTGTAATACCACCAAGGTATCCCTTGCGTTATAGGCACTCGGATAAGGTCCAAAAAACTTACCAGCTTGATGCTTACCTTTCCCACGTCCTGCGGCAATGCGTGGATAGGGCTTATCGGCAGAGATAAAAATATAAACATATGACTTATCATCACGCAGCATGATGTTATACGGCGGACGATGCAGCTTAATCAGGTTTTGTTCCAGCAACAATGCTTCAGTTTCGGAACGCACTACTAGCGTTTCAATATCATAAATACGGGCAACCAAAGCCTGTGTTTTGGGATGCTCAATGGTTTTAACAAAATAACTCGACACGCGATTTTTTAAATTTTTAGCTTTACCGACATATAGTAGTTCATCCTCTTTGCCGAGCATGCGATATACGCCGGGCAAGGTGGTCATGTGGGCTAGAATCTTTTCGATATGTTCGCGTGCGTTTTCGTTCACTCAGAATGTTATCCCATGCTATTTAGCGCTGTACTGACATGATGTGATGCTTTGCCTTGCATTTTCAAGCAATCAAATGAATTTATTCTTGTTGGCAGCAATGATCTGATTGCTAAAAGCTATTAATGGAAAATTCTAATTTTGCTATGCTCAGAACATCCCACCATAGGAACATAATGCATGACGAATGCTAATCCCGCCATTCATGTGGTAAAACCGACGACTTCGACCTTAAGTAATGCCGAAAAAAAACGTTTGATGGGGAAGCCTCGTTTTCATTTTGAACCGCTTGAGGTCATGCAGCTTTTAAAGCAACGCATTATCGGTCAAGAGGATGCGTTAAATGAAATTGAAAAAATGCTGCATGTAGTTAAAGCAGATTTTTCTAGTCCTGAGCGTCCACTTTCTGTCACCTTAATGCTCGGCCCAACTGGTGTTGGCAAAACTGAAACCGTGCGCTTGATCAGTGAAGTCATCTATGGTCGCCCCGATGCTTTTTGCCGCATTGATATGAATACCCTAGCCCAAGAACATTATGCCGCTGCAATTACTGGTGCGCCTCCGGGTTATGTCGGTTCAAAAGAAGGTCATAGTCTGTTTGATGAAACAGCGATTGCCGGCAGCCACACACGCCCGGGTATTGTTTTATTTGATGAATTGGAAAAAGCCTCAACCGAAGTTTTGCGTGGCTTAATGAATGTATTGGACAGTGGCAAATTAACCCTGACATCCGGCACTAAAACCATCGACTTTCGTAATTGCATGATCTTTATGACCAGCAATGTCGGCGCACAAGCAGCACAGCAATATTTAGATAAGCTGAATTTTTTACCCGAAAAAATTCAAAAGGTTTGTCTGAAACGTGTGCCTGTCAGCAGCATTATTAAAAAAGTCATGCAGCGTAAATTTGACCCTGAATTTATTAACCGTATTGATCGTGTGTTGCAATACCAACCTGTGCAAGATGATGCACTGCCGAAACTGGTGGAAATTGAATTGGAAAAACTTAATCAACGCCTACAACATCAAAAACGTAGCATTCAGCTTACGGATGCTGCAAAAGCACATTTTTATCAAAACCACGATATTCGTTACGGTGCGCGCCATCTAGCACGAAAAATTCGAGTCGAACTTGAGCCCATTTTGGCTGTATATTTTTTGAATTATCCCGAACAAACTGAAATACACCTAGATGCACAACTTGGACAATTGGTTATTCTTAAATAATTCACTTGTCTTTAAAAGGCATGCTCACATGCCTTTATTCTGCATTCTTATATTTATTGGATTGGAACACCAATCGCTTTAGCAAAAGCTTGCGGATCTTTTGGTGAAACCATGACAAATTTGGTTTTGCCATCTTGTACATATTCAATTTTTAAACGTTTAATGGAAAGCGCAGGTGCTGCCGATAAATCCTGACTTGGGCTAATTCGCTGGATATTCTGTAATGGAATCTGCCAACCTACAAACATACTGCGAATATTCAGCTGTTCCGCAGAAATCAGATAACGCGTATTGAAGGGCCACCAAAGCAATAGCACCGTCAAAATATACACTGCGCTATGCACAGGATATTGCTGCATCGTGCCTTTAGCTTGCATGGTGAGTAATAACTGGATGAGTAAACCACTCATACAAATAATAAATGCGACCACCCACCAATCTTTTTTAGAATGAAATACTTGCATCTTACCCCCTCATAAGCTGCTTTTATTCTATACAAGATTTAGCCAAGCGCATGGATGCGAGAGAATATTTTTTCACTCATTCCGCATTGATTAAAGCATCATTTTTCCAGTATAGCGTTAAGAGCCTGTGGCTGCTTATGACACCTCACCTTGACTGGCTTTGTATTGCTTCTTGACCAAATACATTTCGGCATCTGCCTGTTGCACCAACGTCATGGCATCAATATAGCCACTAATATGATCCGTCTGGCGCACACCAATACTCAAACTCAAGCCACTTTCCATTTCTTCCACGGTTTCAAGTAATCGCGGAATAAAACTACTTTGCACATGCAGTTCAGTACACCCCGGTAACACCAAACAAAATTCGTCCCCACCATAGCGAAAACAATGATCATCTAACCGCGCGACCGACTTAATCGCCTCAGCGACCGTTTGTAAAACTTGATCGCCTTTAGGGTGCCCTTGCTCATCATTAATTTTCTTAAAATCATTGATGTCGATAAACACTACAGTAACTGGATCTAGATTTCGCTGTGCGGTATATAAAATACTGGTGAGCATGGAAGATAGATGTCGAACATTCAGTAATCCTGTCAACGGATCACGTTGAGAAAGCTCCTCCATTTCTTGTGCACGGAACTCAAGTGTATGCGCATATTGTTCCATTTTTTCACGTGAAACCTTCACCTCACTAATTAGACTCCAGACATAGGTTTCAACCACCAATGTGGTATCGAACATGAATAGTTTTTCTAAGGTATTCACAATGCCATGGCACTGTTCCACATCATTAAAAGTGCGTCGTATCAAACTAAACAGCATAGTTTTTAAAGTATGTACAGCCGACAAATACAGCTTAGGCTCAACTCCAATGCGTTTATGCACCAAGCCAATGCGTAAGCGGTTATTCACATAAGCACTGTCATAACGCCCAGAAAATAAATCCAATAAATATTGATGCTGCGCGCGTTGCAGTCGCTTTAAGGTATCTAAATCACCAATCAACGTGGCAATTTCAGGAATTGAGGTCTGATTTTCATAAAATTCATCGACCATGGTGTCTAAAATAGGTGCGACTATGCCACCAATTGAAGCCAGTTCTGCGAGTTCCTGATCCGTCAATCCGAGTAATTGTTTACGCCGTTCAATATCCTGCATCGAAATATGCATTTGATGCATTAAGGTCTGATTTGTCGCTTTCATCTTAGATTACCCTATCCCCAAACCAGAGTATGCTCATCATATGAGGGTCAATGACCATATGTGATGTATAGACAAATACTGCATCTTTATTGAAAAATTCTGCTCTATTTGTCATCAAGCGATATTGTGGTTGTTCTTTAAATTTTGACCGAACTGTATTGTTTTCCTTGAAGTCGCAATGCATCTCCGAATAGCAAAACGCGACAATACGCCTATGTCCTTAGCACGCTGTTCTAGCTCTCATTAAACATTTTATTTTTTTTATTCTGCATTCACGATAACCGATATTTTGCATGCTGTCAGCATAAAAAAACGCCCCTAAGGGCGCATTTTTTAAATATTTATTACACTTTTAAAATAAATATGGGCGAACAAAAATAAGGAAGAAAATACTTAGCATCAAGAACCATTTTAGGAAATAGTACATTGAGCGATTGGTTTTTTTCAGTGCTTTGGCTTTAATTCGAAGCTGATAGACATAGCCAAAGACCTTGTTTAAGCCACCCGTTTGATCACCACTTTCATTCGGTGAACTCGCCGCAGTCATCACATTTTTACCAAACCAATGATTAAAACGTTCCATCCATTTAGATGTTAAAGGGCGCTCTACATCGGCAAAGAAAATAATACGATTTTCTTCAGTTTTATTTTCTGCATAGTGAATATAAGTCTCATCAAATACCACACTTTCACCATCACGCCATGAGTAACGTTGTCCATCGACATCAATAAAACAGCGATCATCATTCGGCGTTAATAGCCCCAAATGATAACGTAATGAACCCGCATAAGGGTCACGATGGCGAACCAAACGACTATCGGGCGCCAACTCAGTAAACATTGCCGCTTTAATCGAAGGTAATGTTTTGAGTAAAGCCGTGGTTTTCGGGCAAAGCTCCGCCGCTGATGGATGTGCGGAGTCATACCACTTTAAATAAAATCGCTTCCACCCCGTCTTAAAAAATGAGTTAAAGCCTAAATCATCATAACTGCTTGAAGCTTTAATCCCACCCTGTTCATACAATGCTTTCGCTTCATCACGAATCATTTCCCAATGTTCATCCAACACTTTTAAATCTTTAAAGTGTTGTGTTTCGATATAAGGTTGATTGGGTACTTTGGAAAACATGTACATCAGAAAATTAATCGGTGCGAGTAGCGTAGAGTGATCAAAGAACTGACGATAAAAGGAATGACGAACCTTACCGCGCTGCTGAATATAAAAAGCAGAAATGACAAAGACCGCCAGGATAATCCACTTAATCATACAAGGACCTGGAGCGTTGAAGCAAAATGCTTAAATCAAGAAAAGAATTTTAAAAACCAGGACATTGTAACATAGCGATTATTTTCGCTTAAATATACGCCATAGAACACTGTGTTGCATAAAGTCATACCTTGAAACAACTGAGCGATTGACCATTCTGCCAAAAATTATCCTTGCATTTTCTTGATTTTTATCTGATTTACCCAATATAAAAAATAGTTTTCGAAATAAAATGTGAATTGAAACATAAGCTTCAGCACATTTTATTAGAACGCGCACTAAAAAGACTTATAACAATCAGTTTTCAAAACGAAAAATTGATGACCCTAGCGTCACGGCTTGATACAACTTGTTATATTCTTTTTGGATATAGTTATCGTAAGATTAGCGAGGCAAAAAGTGTACGCAGGAAGCGCGTACTCGCTTCACAACATCAACTTAGAAGTCCTCCAAAATAAAGGAGATCAGGCATGATCCACGCTGGCAATGCCATTACCGTCCAAATGCTTTCGGACGGAATTGCAGAATTCCGCTTTGACTTACAAGGTGAGTCGGTCAACAAATTTAACCGCGCAACCATTGAAGATTTTAAAGCTGCGATTGACGCTGTTAAAGCAAACGGTGATATCAAAGGTTTAATCGTAACTTCAGGTAAATCTACATTTATCGTTGGTGCAGACATCACTGAATTTGGTGCGAACTTCGCTCAAGGCGAACAAGCGATTGTGGATTGGGCATTGCCTGTTCACGACATCTTCAATGCGTTTGAAGATTTAAACGTTCCTAAGGTTGCTGCAATCAATGGTATGGCATTGGGCGGCGGTTTTGAAATGTGTTTAGTGTGTGACTATCGTGTGATGTCAGAAGCTGCACAAGTTGGCCTTCCAGAAATCAAACTTGGTATCTACCCAGGTTTTGGTGGTACGGTTCGTTTAAGCCGCGTGATTGGTATCGACAATGCGGTTGAATGGATGGCAATGGCTAATCCAAAGAAACCTGCTGCTGCGCTCAAAGACGGTGCAGTTGATGCGGTTGTTGCTGCAGACAAACTACAAGACGCTGCAATTGACCTTGTGAAACAAGCAATTGCTGGCCGTCTAGACTGGAAAGCAAAACGCCAAGAAAAATTGGATCCTGTTAAATTGAACATGCTTGAACAAATGATGGCATTCAATACAGCGAAAGGTGCAGTTCTTGCTAAAGCAAACCCTGCACAATACCCAGCGCCAAAACTTCTTCTAGACTCATTACAAGCAGGTGCAAGCCTTCCACGTGATGAAGCATTGAAAATCGAAGCACAAGGTTTTGCTAAAGCTGCGGTAACTCCACAAGCTGGTGCGTTAATTGGTTTATTCCTTAACGACCAAATTGTGAAGAAAACTTCGAAGAAATATGAAAAAGGTGCTCACCCTGTCAACCAAGCCGCTGTATTAGGCGCAGGTATCATGGGTGGTGGTATTGCTTACCAAGCGGCAAGCAAAGGCACGCCAATCATCATGAAAGACATTGGTAACCCACAACTTGCTTTAGGTATGAAAGAAGCCAATGGCTTACTGACCAAACAAGTTGACCGTAAGAAAATGAAGCCTGCTCAAATGGGTGAAACTCTTGCGCGCATCCGTCCGACTTTAAGCTATGACGAGTTTAAAGAAGTGGACATCGTGATTGAAGCAGTAACAGAGAACCCGAAAGTAAAAGGTATCGTACTTGCTGAAACTGAGAAGAACGTTCGTGACAACACGATCATTGCTTCAAACACTTCAACAATTTCAATCACACGTTTGGCTGAAAACCTACAACGTCCTGAAAACTTTGTCGGTATGCACTTCTTTAACCCAGTTCACATGATGCCATTGGTTGAAGTGATCCGTGGTGAGAAAACATCTGCTGAGGCAATCGCAACGACTGTGGTTCTTGCTCAGAAAATGGGTAAAACGCCAATCGTGGTAAATGACTGCCCGGGCTTCCTTGTAAACCGCGTACTGTTCCCTTACTTCGGTGCATTTGACCTTCTACTGAAAGACGGTGCTGACTTCCAGCAAGTTGATAAAGTGATGGAAAAATTCGGCTGGCCTATGGGTCCTGCTTACCTCATCGACGTTGTGGGTATCGACACAGGCGTACACGGTGCAGAAGTTATGGCGGAAGGTTTCCCTGACCGCATGAAGCCAGACTATAAAGGCGCAACTTTAACCATGTACGAAAACAAACGTCTTGGTCAAAAGAATGACGTTGGTTTCTACAAATACGAACTTGACCGTAAAGGTAAGAAAGCCAAAGTGGTTGATCCAGTGGCTTATGAACTTGTGGCTTCTGTTGCAACTGCGGAAAAACGTGAATTTGATGCGCAAGAAATCATTGACCGTATGATGCTGACGTTCTGTAACGAAACTGTTCGTTGCCTAGAAGACAACATCGTAGCGACTGCTGCTGAAGCAGATATGGCGATGATCATGGGTGTAGGTTTCCCTCCATTCCGTGGTGGTCCATGCCGTTACATCGACCAAACAGGTGTCGCTGAATACGTAGCGCTTTGCGACAAATATGCGTATTTAGGTAAGGCTTATGAAGCGCCACAAATGTTGCGTGACATGGCTGCAAACAATAAAAAATTCTACGGTTAAGGAGCAACGTGAATGGCTACTTTAAATCCACGTGACGTTGTCATCGTTGATGGCGTACGTTCAGCAATGGGTAAAACCAAAAATGGTATGTTCCGTAACGTCCGTGCTGACAGCTTATCTGCTGAATTAGTACGTGCGCTTGTTGCTCGTAACCAGTTTGATACCAATGAAGTTGAAGACGTAATCTGGGGCTGTGTAAACCAAACCCTAGAGCAAGGTATGAACATTGGTCGTAACATTGCATTGTTAGCAGACTTACCACGTACTGTTGCAGGTCAAACAGTGAACCGTCTGTGTGGTTCTTCTATGCAAGCAATCCATACTGCGGCTGCGCAAATTGCAACTAACCAAGGTGATATTTTCATCATCGGTGGTGTGGAGCACATGGGTCACGTTGGCATGATGCACGGCATCGACATCAACCCTGAAGCGTCTAAGCACTATGCAAAAGCGTCTAACATGATGGGCTTAACGGCTGAAATGTTAGGTCGTATGAACGGTATTTCTCGTGAAGAACAAGATGCGTTTGGTGTTGAATCACACCGCCGTGCTTGGGCTGCAACACAAGAAGGTCGTTTCAAAAATGAAATCGTGGGCGTTGAAGGTCACGATGCGAATGGCTTCAAAATCCTGTGCGATGTCGATGAAGTGATTCGTCCTGATGCGAACCTTGAAGCGTTCCAATCTTTACGTCCAGTATTTGACCCGAAAGGCGGTACGGTAACTGCTGCGACATCTTCAGCGTTGTCTGATGGTGCTTCTGCAATGTTGCTTATGTCTGCTGAACGTGCTCAAGCGCTAGGTCTTAAGCCACGTGCTGTGATTCGTTCTATGGCGGTTGCAGGCTGTGATGCTGCGATCATGGGTTATGGTCCTGTACCAGCAACTCAAAAAGCGCTTAAACGTGCTGGCTTGTCAATTGCTGATATTCAAACGTTTGAATTGAACGAAGCGTTCGCAGCACAAGGTTTGTCTGTTCTTAAAGGCTTAGGCATTTATGACCAACAAGACCGTGTGAACTTGAACGGTGGTGCGATTGCATTGGGTCACCCATTGGGTTGTTCTGGTGCGCGTATCACAACGACTTTGCTGAACGTGATGGAACAACAAGATACACAAATTGGTCTTGCAACGATGTGTATTGGTCTTGGTCAAGGTATCGCGACAGTGATCGAACGTGTTTAATTCTTAAATACGTGACCAAAGAAAACCCCGCTTTATGCGGGGTTTTTTATTTACTAGTTAGCTAATCTTTCTATATTCCCAAGCCATTCATCAAAGCCTTTGCACTTTTGTCTAATTTCATCCACACCAATATCTAAAGCAATTAAAGAACCCATCAGAACTTTATCATAAGCCCTATTTAAAGATTCTAATCGCTTGCTTGGAGCTGTTTGTGGACTATTATTAATATGCTCAGGCGTTTCAAATTGTTGAATAATTGATTCAATCACACCTAAATTAACAGTTAAATTATTTGCAATGGCTTCTGGACTAGAAAACAACAAACCTTCGAACTCATACATTTGAACATATGGAAAAAAATTCCTTGTTATTTCCTCACCTAAATCGGCAACAAGTTTTTCTTTAAATTTTTCTTCTAAAATAATTTTTTTTCTTTCCAAACAGTTCTGAGTAAGAGCTTGCTCTTTTCCAGGGAAATTTTTATCAAGACCATAAAAATCAAAGAATGTTGTACAAAATGCTAGCCTATCAGCTAAGCGATTACGAATATCTTGTAACATTCTTTGATAATTAACAGCTCCTCCTTTATGGCCTGGCCTTCCAATTAAGGCTGGAAACAAATAAATACCTTTTGGACTAAAAATGGGCTGTAGTACTTCTTTAATGAATGTTTCTTCTGTTTGACCTTCACAAATAATATGAACTCTTACCATGCTCCAGGTCTCCCACCCAAAATATTTTTCTCCCAAAGCTCTCCTAAAGAATAATCTTCCAACCAGTTCGAGAACTCCTCTGAACTTAGTTTTTTGAATTTTGTTCCTTCATGGTCTCTTTCCACAATAATTAGATTATCAATACTGAATTGATCAACTAAAGGAACTGATTGTGTAGATACAATTACTTGCATACGCTGTGATGCCGTTTTTAATAAACTGCCTAATAAAACAATAGCATATGGATGTAACCCCAACTCAGGTTCATCAATAATTATGGTTGAAGGAGGGGAAGGCTGAAGCAAAGCTGTTGCTAAACATATAAATCGCAAGGAACCATCAGATAGCTGAGTAGGCCATAAGTCATAATCGCTATTCTTTTGTCTCCATAATAATCGGATTTGTTTTTCTTCTGTCGCTAATTCTTCTGGTTCCAGTACAAAGTCATCAAAATATGGCAATGCTAATCTAATAACTTTGACAATTTTTTGATATTCAGCTTGATGATTATGTTTAAGATCGTATAAAAACGCTGCCAGATTATCAGCTGCAGGTCTTAAGTATTTATTATCATGTAATGAACATTTTCTCTTTACTGCTGCTGTATCTGTCGTGTCATGAAAATGATAAACACGCCAGTTTTTTACTGATTCATAACAATAGCTAATAACTGATCCAGGTCTAGATTTTTCATATTCATCTTTTAATAATGCCTCTTTATGACCAGAGCCTAATGAAGTATAGGTTTCACCATAATAGGGACCATCAAAATAAGTTTTTTCTTCCTTGAAAACGAGTCCACCATCAACGGTAGGTCTTAAATCAAAGTAATAACCATTAAGACCAAAGCTGACAAATGATTGTAATTTGTCACATTCTTTTATTCCATTAGAAAGGATTCGTTCTGCACCTCCTTGTTCCGAAACATAATATTGTAATTTTTTATCAATTATATTTCCCAATAAACGGAAATAACTTACTAAGTTACTTTTACCTGCTCCATTAGCACCTAATAACACATTTAGAGAATTTAGAGTTATATCTACATCTACTAAGGACTTAAAGCCTTTTATTTTTAATCTATTTATTGATTTAGCGTAAGACATAAAGGACTAACACTTACAGAACTATGATCTCTGCAGTGTACTATTTTTTAGGCTTGACCGTTAAGAATTCAAAATAAAACATAAGCAGCTAAAATTATTAAATTTATAAATTTGTAACATTAGCCCAGTATTCAACCATTAAAATCCTATTCCTCAGCCAGTTAAATTTCATAGGCGTATCATATTTCTATCTCTTCCCTCCTTTTCTCCTATGGGGTTTAACATGACTATGCTTAAAACACTGCTTGCAACTGCAATCGTTGCAACTTCAGCTTCTGCTATGGCTGCTGAAGTAACTTCTCCTGTTGCTGCAATGAAAGCGCAAGTACAAGCAAATGCGATTCAAGCCGTTGCACCAGCTCAAGCGAAAGTAGCGACTGCAACTGTTAAGGCACAAGATGCTACAGCGAAGACCACTGCTAACAAACAGGCTGCTGTAGCTAAAGCAGAAGCTGCTAAACAACAAGCAACTGAAGCTAAAAAAGCTGCTGATGCCAAAGCTATTGCTGCAAAAACTGAAACAGCTAAAAAAGTAGAAGCAGCAAAAGCTGCACCTGCTGAAATGAAAAAAGCAGCTGACACTAAAGCTGAAGCAGTAAAAACAGAAGCTGTTGTGAAAACTACAGAAGCAAAAGAAACTGCAATGGCTAAAACAGCAGAAGCAAAAACTGAAGCAGCACAACAAGTCGAAGCTGTAAAAGCAGCACCTGTTGAAGCAGCAGTAAAAGCTGAGAAAAAAGGCTTTTTCTCTTGGTTTAAAAAAGCAGCTTAATTCTGCGTTTTAAACTGCAAAGGGATGTCATCTGACATCCCTTTTTTCTTCTTGTTAAATACAGACTTTATTTAAACTTTCAGCCTGCAATTAAAATTTCAAAATTTAAGCTGAAACTTTTTGTGCCAGCATGGTGGCAAAATGCTGTTTGATCCGCTTACCCTGCTCATCTACCCGATGCAATTCTCCAATATCTTCATTGTATTTGATCAGCTTCCATCCTTGATAAAGCTCACTTAACTGCCCCGGCTTGAAGGCAAAAGGAAAGTCGGGCTGCGCTGGAATATCATCAGTATCCATCGCGCAAACAATCAGGTTATAGCCATTAATATTCGTGGCTTTTTGCATCTGCTGAATCAGTGGCTTCACTGTCTTGGCTTGCAGGAACATCATCACCACGGTACAGCAAATAAAATCATAACTGCCAGAAATGCTTGGATCAGCATTCAAATCCCGCTGTGCGACATGAATCTGCTGAATATCTTCGGCATCAATGATTTGCTGGAATTTTTCTAAACTTTGGGTATTCACATCCCAAGCATCCACCTCATACCCCATTTGACTGAGATATAAGGCATTACGCCCCTGCCCGCACCCCACATCTAAAGCACGACCACCTTGCAAATACGGCGCTGCTGCCAAAATTTCTGAGTGCGTTGGGCTGAGTTGATACTTCTTATTAAAATAATCCTGTGGTTGGCAATAAAAACTCAGCTGACATTGCACATCATCACTAACAGAAACAATTTTATGCCACGCCTGAGGTTCAATAAATGGCGGCTGCTGCGCTGGACTAAATACATGTTCGGACAAGACCTTTCCAGCATCATCTAACATGGCAAAATTCACTTCACCTTGCAGCACGGTGAGTTTTGCCCATGTCCCTGCCTTGGTATTGTGCTGACGTTTAAAACCCTCCGGAATGGTCTGCTGAGTCCATATTGGGAGTTCTTTATAACCCATCAATTGATTCATTTTGTTTTAACTCCACAGTTTCATCTTGTTATATAGATCAATAAATAGCGATCAATCTAGCTTCAGCCTAACAAAGTATTCCACCTGATAAGTGTCGAAAAGACAGTTTAATTTGTCACGGCTTGCCTTTGTAAGTTCTCCCTCTGTTATTCGTTTGTAACATTAGTGGATTATTCACACAAATAAGCAGCATGCGTTCTAAGTTGTAACCTACAACGGCAATATAAGGCATAGAATTTACAATGCCTTATTTTAACTAAGTTTTATAGAGTGATGACTATGAACGCAATCAAAACTACTTTAGCAATGGCTTTAGTTGCTGCGACAACTTCTACAATGGCGGCTACAGCTGTTGAACAAAAACCAGCTACTGTAGTTGAAACTGTAAAAGCACAAGCAGTAGAAGCTAAAACTGCTACTGTTGCAGCTGCAAAAGTAACTAAAGATATTGCTAAAAACCAAGTTGCTGTCACTGAAAAAGCAACTGAAACAAAAACTTTAACAATCAAAGAAACTACAAAAGCGAAAGCTGTAGATGCTAAAAAAGCTGTTGTAGCAAAAGCTGAAACTGCGAAAGAAGCAACTGTTGCTAAAACAGTAGCAGCTAAAGATGCGACTGTAGCTAAAACAATGGAATCGAAAGAAACTGTTGTAGCAAAAACTGAAGCTGTAAAAGATGCAGCTGTTGCAACTAAAGATGTTGCTGTGGCTAAAACAGTCGCTGCGAAAGATGCTGTCGTTGAAAAAACAACTGAAGCTAAAGACGCTGCTGTAGCAAATACTGAAGCTGTAAAAGCTGAAGCGAAAAAAGACTGCGCAAAAAAATGTGCTGAGAAAAAAGCTGAAGCTGCTAAAGCTGAGAAAAAAGGCTTTTTCTCTTGGTTCAAAAAATCAGCTTAATTTCTGATTTTAAAAAAAGATGCCGAAATGGCATCTTTTTTTTGCTTAACTAAATACATTTGTGCAAATTATAAAACTGCTGGAATAATTTTATGCGTCACAAATTGGTTTTTACCTTGTGCTTTCGCTTGATACAAACACGCATCGACTTGCTGTAAAGTACTTGAGTTTTGATAAATCTAATTGCTTAAAGGTCGTCAGCCCCATACTAAACGTCACTTCCAAACGTGTACGATCCAGCTTATATGGATTTTTTTCGCAGGCATTTAAGATCGACTCACACAAATCTTGTGCTTTGTCTAGATCATAATCCTCAAGCAAAATCAGGAATTCCTCTCCACCCCAGCGACTAATAAAACTATTATAAGGACTACATTTTTTTAAAATTTTAGCTAAATGCACCAACACAGCATCACCCACTTGATGCCCATATTGATCATTTATTTTCTTAAAATTGTCTACATCCAATAAGATGATACAACCATTTTCAAGGCTCTCTTGTGCAACCATTTGTTCTTTAGAGGCATGACGGTTTTTAAGTCCTGTTAATTCATCGCAAAAGCTCACCCGTTGCAGTGCCAAATACAGGCGTCTATTACGTGCATATAACTCACATATAAATAAGAAAATAATGAGATAAATACCCAAAGCTAAACGATAAGAACTGATCCGAGACAACATATGAACTTGGGCATCAGACCAATACTCTCCTGCTAGTGGCATCGCACCATACCATCCACAAATCAGTGTCATTAAGCCGATAAGCAAACAAAATGTTTTCAGTTTATATTTCACTGCGTAGTAGCACATCAGCAGTGGTAGCACCATACATGCATAAAAAATTTGATCATTTGGAATCACGTACTGGATGAGCAATGCCACCACTAAGTACACGTAATCTAAGAGCGGAACGTTTGCCCATTGGTTAAAACCAAAAAGTAAACACACCACAGCTAGACTGGTTGCAAACTGTTCTAGAAAATAATCGACAAAAGCAAAATATTGATTATCCATTTGAAAGCACGCAACAAAGATTAAACTTCCTGCAAATGCACTGACAATACTCGGTACGGTCAACATCATGGTGTGTTTAAAACGATTGGTTTTTAAATGACTGAGTGCCAAATAGATTTTTACAAACACCCAAATTTGTAGTGCTGAAATCGCGCACAATAAAAATTTATCTTCAATGCTTTTGACATGATCGACCACAAGTGCAGCCACAAAAATAGCGCTGAAGCCAAAAACTACAATCAATAAATCATGGCTTAAATGCTTTCGCAGCAAAATTAAACCATAAGCCGCAAATGGGTTTACCACCCAAACAGGGCTGATAAATAATTCATAGGTATAACCAATAGACACCAATGAAACCGCAAAAATGGCGAGCCATAGCAGTACTAAATTTTTCATAGAGTAAAAGTAATCTTCTCTAATTCTGTTTTTAAAATTTGAATTCAAACCCCTTTTTATGTTTGGGTTTTATCAATGCATGTCAGCTCATCTTGTTCTGAGTTATCGCTGAATGTTTTAAAAACGGGTTAAAATTTCCACAGTATTTTAGGTTATTTTTTTTCACAATTTTTTCAAATAGATGTATGCAATTTGCAAATTTAACTAACAAATTATGCCTTATAGTCATTGTTTTTATATCAGTTTATCGCTTTTAAGTCTGAATCAAGCACTTATCTTTAAATCAAGTTCATAATCCACCTTATATTAAGCTTATCTAAATTACCGAATTTTCAAGTGAAACATGACTCATTTTTAGTCTTATTTTTAAAATAATAATTTTAAAACTATCTTAGAATTTGAAGTTGCTCCATTAGCCAAGCGATGTATTTTTCTTGATCCATAAAATCGGGAGCACTGCCAGTATCAAGGCTATAAAACTGATGATTGAACTCAATGACAATTTGTTCAGTTAAATACCAATCTTCAATCATACGGAAATATTGACTAAAGAAAAAACGGTTTTTTCCCCAATTATTTAAGCTTTCCAAACGGGGATATTGACGGTTAGCGAGAAAATCGTGATAGACCTGCTGTATATCATCAAATACGTATATGCTGCGCATGTAGGTTGACCTCGGGCAATGATGCAAAACGCTGCTTGCTATGACTTTAGCCAACCTATTTGAAAGTTAGATGACAATTCTCTAAAGCTTTTGTTTCAACTCCGTTCTGTTCTTTTGTCGAATCTGATCCATTTGCGTATTCAGTTGCAGCATCTCGCTATAAAGCTGATTAAACTGCTTCAATGGCTCATCTTCATAGAACATAAACAACTTATTTTTCTTTTCCCATTTATGTACTTTGATCACCTTAAAAATTTCATCTGCCTTAGCAAGACTTTGCTTTTCCAAATCAAATAAAGCATGAGATTCATCACTATCACGGCTATCTCTTAAACTTTGGGTCATTTGTTGCCTAAAAATATTCTTCACGGGTAAATGCTTCGCTTGTTCTAAGGCATTTTCTTCTTGCTGCGTCGTTTTTTGCTCATAAGCATCTACCACAGCATGAACCTGTTGCAACATTTGCTCGGTTTCTTGGTAGTTGTTTTTCTTATCTTTTACCAATCGATCTATGTCGAGGAATTTGTCCCAGTTCAGAGCTTTTAAATCACGAATATATTGATTACGCGCTTCAGCACGTTGCAGCATTTGGCCTAAAATAAAGTCGGACATGACTTTATAATCACCCTTTAAGCGAGCATCTGACAGATCTATCTCAATCGGTTTTTCCCAATTCTGTGCCTGCTTAAATATCTGTTCTGTCTTTTCAAGTAAAACAACTTGATAAGCATCAAATTGAGCGGCTTCTTTTTGTTGGGCTGAATATTGATAAAACATCCAACCAAAAACCAGCACGGTGGCACAAGCTAAAATTATAAAGATACGCGGCATATTCAGCTCCGAATCCCCTTTTGATTATCATAACCAAAAATATAAAAAGATGGCGATAAAATAAACAAATCTACTTTTCTCAAAATCAAACGCCCCTCCAATGATCATTGCAGCAAACACATAAAAAAGGAAATTCATGGATTAAGCATGAATTTCCTTTTACGTTTTGTAGAATGAAATGAATGTTATGGCGATGTTTTCGGGTTGATATTCAATTGGCGATCAATCGTACCCATGTTTATTTGGTCACGGCTAATTTGTACCGAAGTTGCATTACGATCGATACCAAACGGCTGCAACATAATATACAGACCATTGCGTGGATCGGAAGATTGAAGACCTGCAGCAATATCTAACACGTGTTGCTGCATCAAAGGCGATAAATTGGACATGTCTGGCATTGCTGCGGCAGGTAAAATATCCATGTTCGATACAATCGTTGCATCGACACCTTTATTTTGCGTGTCACGCTCAAGCTCCATGACACGGTGCTGTAATGCTTTACGACGATCGACCTGTTCTTGATATTCAACAATACCAGTTTCAGCACGCATTTCACGCTCTGCCATAATGGTTAAAGCAGGCATTTGTATCGCTTCTTGCTGTTCATCTGTATTCGTTGCAGCAAAAGTAGATGATGCTGAAAGAGTGGCACTAGCAAAAAGCAAAACGGCAACAGATTTTGGGAGAGTCATCATGTTGAATTCCGAGCAAATTGACGAAAAAGTGAAGCACCAAATAGTGCATTTTGAAGTCTATATTGTACAACAAATCATCAATTTTACGTTTTGAAGCCCGACAAACGGCATATTATGCTTTCATGAGTACACGTTTAATTTTGAATTCAAAGTGTTAGTTTTTTTGGAACACATTTTTATCTACATTTTGAATTCAAAATCAAAATACCGAGTATATTTAGCTAGGTTAATTTCAAACTCATTGTTGAGATACGCTACCAATGCGTAATAGAACTGGAAAATGTAACTGATATTGTTGCTTATTCTGCTGCTGAAAAAAATCGAGCAATGCTGCAAGAGGCTGTTGCTCGGGATGCAGCTTTTGATAATGTTTTAAGCCTGACCATGTTTGTAGATAATTCAATATCTGCTGAGCGGGCCATGCATAATCCAAACTCAATGTCGGCGTTGTATATTCATGAAACGGAAAAGGAATCGTTTGATAGCTTTCATCAATATAGCGACGTTCTGCATCCCAATACCCCTTTAAAGTTTCGAAATACAATTGTTGGAGCAGCTCATTCAATTCTGTTTGTTCCGCTTGAATCAAACCATAACCAATGACTGCAATCACGCCATTAGCTTTAAGTACGCGTTTTACTTCGGTATAAAAACTATCAAAATCAAACCAGTGAATCGCTTGTGCTACCGTCACTAAATCCACGCTTTGGCTTGGCAAAGGACACTCAGCTGCTTGAGCAGCCTCATAATGTACATTGGCTAAATGCGGAGCCTCCGCCAATTGAGCTGCACTTAAATCAGTCGCTAAGATTTGTTGAAAATGGGGAGCCAGTCGTTGGGTAAATTGACCAGAACCTGCCCCACAATCCCAAGCCAGCTCTCGTCTATTTACATATTTTAATATCGTTTCCACGATAGCTGGAGAATAATCCGGCCGAGCACGTTGATATTGTTTGCTATCATCAGAAAAGAGATCTTTCATTTAGAATATTCATTGGTTATTTTTCATCAGTCTAATACAGTTTTTACTGCTTAAAACTTGAACTTAAGTCATAGCATTAAAGTAAAAATGATGTGTGAACTTACTGAATCACGTTCTGAATATAAAAGCTCGTTTGTGCAATGGGTTCCAATTGATCATTCATTTGATAATATTTCACATCATAATGACCGGGCTTCCAACCTGCGACAGGGTTGAAACTTACCCAATTTTTCTCACGCTGAGCACTTACCCGCTGCGGCATAAAAAATAGCACTTCTCCAGTAGTTTGATTGCTCCAGCGTACAAAAACTTGTTCATTACTCGGTGTTTTACCTAATGTATCAAAGTGAGCAAATAGCTGTTGTCCTTTGTAAATATCACGTGGTAATACATTTTCGCCCCCATACTCTTGGTGTGCCATAACCGTGGCTCGTCCACTCATTGGCTCGTCAGGTTTATTTTTAGCATCAACAAACTCACCCACTAAATGCTTTGCAAATTCATGCTTGTTTCGAATGGCCGATAAATCATACCCAGAAAATGCTTGCTGCAAATATTGATCCATTTGCTTTGATGTCGCCTGATCAATGACTGCATTCACTTGAGTCATTTGATTTTTTAGTTGCTGTTGTAATTCAATATTATTTTCAGATTGCACCGGTATATGTTGCTGAAAATTTTGAATAAAGTGATTCCCTGTCTGATCGTTATTACTTTCTATAACGATGGGTTCAGATGCAGTATTGGATGGGGCTATGAAATAACCCAATCCAAAACAGACGAGGCCAATCGCTATTGGCATCAAAAATTTCATCGTTTTTAATTACACGTTATTGTTTCAGTTACATTATTAGCGAGCGTTATTTTCAGACTTCCACTGGTAAATAAAGCCCCCTTATTCAGTTGTTCTTTGGTTAGATTACTACCTGACAACAATCTTAATCCTTCTGAGGTACAAATACCTGTCTGAGTATCATTCGTGAGCTTTAATACACAGCCAGCTGTTGTCACTTTATGGGTATTTGCTATAGGCTCAGCACATACTGCTGTAATCACGTTTGTAGATGGTGTTTTAAGATCACATGCTGAACAATCTTGACTCGCACCACCACACGCATTTGCTGCTTTTTCACTGCGACAAATATATGTCTGAGTACCAAAAGTAAATTCTTTTTCAAATGAAGAATTAAAACTGCCACTACTTCCACCACCACATGCCGTTAATACAGCACTTGTCATTACGGTTAAAGCCATTACTATTTTTTTCATATTCATCGTCATACCTTATATTTTTTAAAATTTTTTAGCTATCGGTCAAATTATATTCGGTCGATTGTATTAGTTGCATTGCACAATTGATCAACAAAACTAAATCTGAGACGAAAAAAAACCTCAAACAATGTTTGAGGTTTTTTTGAATATGGTGGCGAGACCCAGGATCGAACTGGGGACACACGGATTTTCAATCCGTTGCTCTACCTACTGAGCTATCACGCCGATGCGGTGTATTAAGCCGTATCTCAGTTAATTAGTCAATCATATTTATAAAAATATTTTTTGTATGCATAAATTTTAGGCAAAAAAAATCCCTGATGGGATCAGGGATTGATAAACTGAAAATCAGTTTTGAATATGGTGGCGAGACCCAGGATCGAACTGGGGACACACGGATTTTCAATCCGTTGCTCTACCTACTGAGCTATCACGCCGATGGGGCGTATTAAACAATTTAAGCTGGATGCCGTCAAGCATAAGCATGGGCTTTTTTCTCAAATGTTTATTTTTAAATCAATATTTCACACTAATCGCTTACTTTTTGTCTTATTTACATTTAAATCTGAGTTAATTTAATTATTCAGTCGAAAAAAGACAGCTCGGAGGCTGTCTTTTAAACACTGAACTTTATTCAGCTGCGTCAATTTTACCAATGTGTGCTAAACAACGATGAATCGCGCCACAACCTGGCTCGAAGGTTTTTACACCTTTTTCTTCTTCCATACGTGTCGCTTCACTCACTAGACGTTCTGCAACACCGCGGCCTCGGTTAGCTGGATGTACTACGATATATTCCAAGGTTTTACTTTCACCTTGGCCGCTACACCAAATGGCACCAATCAATTTTGTATTAAATTCTGCAGTGTAAACTAAGGTATACTGAGCTAAGTTCTGCTCAAGTTGTTCAATGGCATCTGAACCGTCGCTAAATTCTGGGCTCGTGTCATACAGTCGCTCAAGCTGGCTGCGCACTTCATCATTTTCTAAAGAAGTATAGGCATGTACGGTAATAGGCATTGATAAACCCTCCTGAGCAATCTAATATGCGGTGACTTTTCGTCACGGCGAAAACATTTTTACATCAATCATTTTGACGTATTTGAGGAACGTGTCTATGACCGATCGTATCAGTGAAGTAGTAAGAAACACTAACGAAACCAAAATTCGAGTTCGCGTGAATCTTGATGGTTCTGGTCAAGGCACTTTAAACACTGGTGTTCCATTTTTAGATCATATGATTGATCAAATCAAGCGACATGGTCTGTTTGATATTGATATTCATTGTGATGGTGATCTTGAAATTGACGACCATCATACCGTAGAAGACTGTGGTATTACACTCGGACAGGCGTTTGCACAAGCACTTGGCAACAAAAAGGGCTTAAAACGCTACGGTCATTTTTATGCACCGCTTGATGAGTCGTTAAGCCGTGTGGTGGTTGACTTATCTGGTCGTCCAGGCCTATGGATGGATATTCCATTTACACGTGCTCGTATTGGTACATTTGACGTTGACTTATTCTCTGAGTTTTTCCAAGGCTTTGTGAACCACGCGTTAATGACGCTACACATTGATAACTTAAAAGGTAAAAACAGCCATCACCAAATTGAAAGTGTGTTTAAAGCATTTGCACGCGCACTTCGTATGGCATGTGAAATTGACCCTCGTGCAGAGAATACTGTCGCTTCAACCAAAGGAACATTGTAATGACCCGTATTGCCCTTCTTGACTATGGCATGGGAAATCTTCACTCAGCTGCAAAAGCACTCGAACACGTCGGTGCAACGGTTGATGTGACCAATGATCCAAAGCTGATTGCTCAAGCAGATAAAATTGTATTTCCTGGTGTAGGCGCAATGCGTGATTGCATGCAAGGGATGCATGAAGCGGGTATTGATGAAGTTGTTCGCAATGCTGCATTCAATAAGCCTGTACTCGCAATCTGTGTGGGTATGCAAGCCTTGATGCAACACTCTGAAGAAAATGGTGGTGCAGATGCACTCGGTATTTTTGAAGGTGTGGTAAAACGTTTTCCTGATGTAGACGGTTTAAAAGTTCCACACATGGGCTGGAACCAAGTACATCAAGCTGATCCAAGCCATCCAATGTGGAAAAACATTGAACAAGATGCACGTTTTTACTTTGTACATAGCTTCTATGTTGAACCGAAAGATCCAGCTATTGTTGCTGCTACCTGTGACTATGGTTTGCAATTCTGTACCGCAATTCACAAGGAAAACTTGTTTGCGACACAATTCCACCCAGAAAAAAGTCATACAGCGGGTCTACAATTGCTGAAAAACTTTGTGGAATGGGATATTTAAAGTTCCGTCCCATCCAAAAAAGCCCGCACCTTGCGGGCTTTTTTATAATGTTTATTTTTCATACTTTTATTTTATAGATATTCATTTTAGAATTTGCCTACTTATAAAAATACCAAAGTCTAGGAATAATAATGAATACATTCACATCTGACTCACCTACCCAAGCCAGTGGTCGCTTTAGCCGTCGCGCTTATCTTGCTTGGAATCTACTCCTCGGCATTATTTTTATGCTGATTGCTGTTGTGGTCGCCCTACTCACTCCCGGCGCTCAAAATAGCCTTACTGAAGGAGCAATGTCGACGCCACTCATGATTATTTTCTTTATCATGTACGCCATTGCGATTTATTACAGCGTTATTTTCTTAATTCGACGTTTACATGACCGTGACCATTCTGGATGGCTTGCCCTACTAATCTTAGTCCCTGTGCTGAATATTTTGTTTGCGCTCTATGTATTATTTGCCCCTGGTAATAGCGGTAGCAATACATTTGGATAACCACGCCCGACCAAAGGCTGGGAAACAGTGCTGGCAGTTTTGTATATTGTCGTGTTTGTTATTGGCATACTCGCTGCGATCATGGTTCCGTCTTACCAAGACTATGTGATCCGATCACAACAAGCTACGATTCAAGAATAATCCTTATATGTCGTGTATATCTGCATAAACAGCAACACATATTCTAAGACAAGCTCACTCAGATGAGCTTTTTTATACTTTGCCTTTATAATCAACGCGCTTTTTATGTTCAGGATAAATCCTCCCATTTTCACATTTTTATGTCGTTTTTAGCTCATTAGTTGTGTCTAAAAATGAATGATAACAATACTTTTTAAGATAATTTAAGATCATTAAATATGAATAATTCACCCAATATAAACTCTGGCTGGAACCGTGACGGTCGGTTTAATCGCATGTCATTTATCGGTTGGAATACCTTTTATGGTCTGATGCTGACGTTAGTGATGCTGGTCATTGTTATTATGATGCCAAATACCATGAATACCTTAATGGCTTATGCTGAAAATCCGATATTACAAGGCTTTGCACTTGGTTTTAATATTTTACTTTTAATTCCTTTGATGATTTTCTCAGCGCGTCGTTTACATGACTTCAATATGTCGGGCTGGTTTGCGCTTTTACAGCTGATCCCATTGCTCAATATCATTATGTTTATTGTAATCATACTCATCCCGGGTACTGCAACTGCCAATCAATATGGCGAGCCACGTGAATCAAAAACATGGGAAGTGGTTTTGGCCTTTTTATTTTTAGGTCTATTCTTATTAATATTGGTTAACCTACACTTTACCCTTAAATATTTCTTTTAATTAACCTACTTCATTGATGTAAATATATACCGCTTTGAATCACCTTCAGCGCGGTATAAATGCATTTAGTATGTAAGTTTCACCCACAACAGCTTGATTGCTTTTCAGGTTTAAACTGACTAGGCTCAACAGATAAAATCTTGAATGAATACTCATGAACGATGCTGTACAACCGCAAATTTTGCCATCTAAAGAACAAATTAAAAGCTTTCCACTTTTTCAAAATTTAGCTTTCGAACAAATTCATGTGATTCACTGCTTAGAACAGTGTCTAACTTGGGCAGAACAACTAAATACAGCAGCCGTACTGGGTTTTGACTCTGAGTCAAAACCAATCTTCAATAAAGGCGAAGTTTCAACTGGGCCTCATTTAATTCAATTGGCAACTGCACAGTATGCGTGGCTATTTCAAATGAATGAAGAAACATGGACATTTTTAAAACCGATTTTTAGTAATCGCGATCAAATCAAAGTTGGCTTTGGCTTAAAAAATGATGCACATTTATTTCGTAAAAAAAGTGTTGAGCTTAATAGTGTCTTAGAACTTTCTAAGTGCTTTACATCTTTTGGTTTAACCCAGCCTGTAGGTTTAAAAAATGCCATGGCGTTGCTTTTTGCTGTCAATTTTCCGAAGTCTAAATCAGTCAGCACTTCTAATTGGGCCAAAAAACGCTTAAGCCCAGAACAAATTCGTTATGCAGCAGCAGATGCCTATGCACCAGTACTGGTATTCGAAGAATTATTACAACGTGGACTCTTGCCTAAAACCATTCCAAATACCTCTTTAAAGCTACGTATTAGACCCAACAAATCAAATAAACCATAATAAAAATAAGGATTTATTGCACCCACAAAATGTAACTGCCCTGTAACGGCAATTTGCACCAGCTTATTGCACTCACACTAATCTGAACTCAGTCGAGTTTTATTCTGCAATGCCGTATTTACGTTGTATTCGGACCAAGACAATTATATTTTGCTTTGCCATGAATCATGTATGGGTTAATAAAAATGTCCACATGCACCATTTAAGTACAATTATATGATTGATTTTTATTAAATAAATTACATTAATATACACTTGTATTTAAATTCACATAATCTCTTGATCGCATTGAATTTTCCATCCTAATCACATGATTTTTCTTCTACTTTATATATTTTTATAATTTGTTTTCACGCTTCGCATTTTGCTAAAACAAGTCTGCCAAATACATAACAACATTTTATTTTAAAGACTTGGAGAACCATCACATGCTGAACTTATTTACAGGAAAAATTAGCGGTGTATTAAGCCTGGCTTTACAAGGCATTAGCAAAGCTGTCAGTTTAGTTTTAAATACAGTCTTGGATACTGTAGATACCGTTTTAGACACGGTCAGCCACTTAACAGCGCCTATAACTGAAGCACTGATTGAACTGCCAATTATTGGTAGCAGCATTGAAAAAGTCTTAACTATTGAAAACAATTTAGTGAGCACACTCGGTGATGGCCTGCATGCTGTAGCAGATCAATTGGCAACGGGTGACTTAATTGGAGGCGTACAAACAACGCTTAATGGTGTCACTGACCTTGTTGGACAAACAGTAACAGAAGTCGCGGGCTTAGTAGATCATATTGCTGGTGTTGCAGCACCAATCACAGACAGTCTTGCTGACGTTCCAGTATTAGGAGGAATATTGAATGCTGTCGGCGAAACCACAGACAATTTGACTGGCTTATTGGCGGAGACAGGCGATTATGTTGCCAGTATTGATCCCACTGAATTATTAACAGGGGTATTAAGTGATCCTTTAGGCAGTGTTGGTGGCGTCGTACACGATGTATCAGGTACCGTAGATGCTTTAATTGACGACCTTGCACCCATTACCTCAGTTGCATCTGAACTTCCAGTAGTCGGTGACATTGTCAATGTTGTAGGCGAAACCTCCACTGCTCTCAATCATGCCTTATATGACGTCGGTTCACTACTTCAATCGCTCAATACAGATTTGTTGCAAACCACAAGCTACACCTAACCGATCAGAAAGAAATATGCGCCTTTTGCGTGAATAAAAATAAAATCAAAGAATAACTTTCCATCCGCCTGACATCGTTCAGGCTTTTTTAATTGTGTAATTCTGATATTAGCCTTTAGTGAATCAGCGTTTATTTGATAAGATTAAGCACAAATTCATTCTTATTTTGATTGAGCAAGGAGCGAAAGCATGCTGATCATCCCTGCAATTGACCTGAAAGATGGCAAATGTGTCCGTTTAAAGCAAGGTCGTATGGAAGACGATACCGTATTTTCTGACGATCCAGTGGCAACTGCACAGCATTGGGTAAATGAAGGCGCGCGTCGCTTACATTTGGTTGACTTAAACGGTGCTTTCGCTGGTACACCAATTCATAAACCTGTAGTTGAAGCCATTGCGAAAGCTCAGCCTGAACTGCCAATTCAAATTGGTGGTGGTATCCGCTCACTCGAAACCATCGAACATTACTTAGATGCTGGCGTATCATTTGTCATCATTGGTACAAAAGCAGTAAAAGAACCTGAGTTTGTCGAAGAAGCATGTAAGAAATTTGCCGGTCATATCATTGTTGGTATCGATGCCATGAATGGCATGGTTGCAACGGATGGTTGGGCAAATGTGACAGATGTGAAAGCAACTGATCTTGCAAAACGTTTTGCCGATGCTGGCGTTTCAAGCATCGTTTATACCGATATTGCACGTGATGGCATGATGCAAGGTGTGAACATTGAACAAACTGTGAATTTGGCTACATATTCAGGTTTACCTGTGATTGCATCAGGTGGCGTAACTAACCTTGATGATGTCCGCAATTTAAAAGGCCAACCGGGTATTTTAGGGGCGATTACAGGTCGTGCAATTTATGAAGGCACATTAAACCTACGTGAAGCGCAAGCTTTGTGGGATGACCAAGCGTTCTAAGCATTGCTTATGTAAAAAAGAGGTCTTTTGACCTCTTTTTTATGCCAATAATTTAACTTTATACTCGATTTGAATGGCTTAGGCTTAATTCACACAATTTCGCATAAAACGTACGACGGTCGAACCTGAATTGATATAACGATAATTCACATCACTGGCATAGACGTGACTTTGACCTGCACTGAATGTGACAGGTTGATTATTGAGATCCAAGGTTAATTGACCTTCAATCACAAAGATCATTTCATGCCAACCAGCCGGATCAGGTTCAGCACAATAAATTTCATTGGGTGCTAAAGACCATTCCCACATTTCTACATGCTGTTTAGCCTGACAGCTCGATAAAATTTTGGCATAACTCTGACTGGTTTGCCCTTGCCAAAGTTGCTCATGAATCCTTTCAGCAGGTTGTGCGGCAGCACGAACCAAGTCCACAAAACTGACCTCTAACACATCTGCCAGCCAACCCAACTTCGCTAAACTAATATTGTCCTGACCCGACTCTAAACCTGCGATGGTACGTCGGCTCACGCCGGACAAATCAGCCAATTGTTGCTGCGTAAGATTCTTAGCATCTCGGTAATGTTTTAAATTAGATGCAACATGCTTTAGCACATGCGTTGAATTGGTCATCGGATCAATCTTTATGAGAATTGTGCAATATATTGCACATTTAATAAAAATAAGACAATATGTGCCTTAAATTTTTATCAGCTTTTCACTATGTTTCCCGCCACGCTCTCACAGAAAGCACCACAAATTGCGCTCATTTTAATTACTGTCATATGGGGTGCGAGCTTTATTACGGTTCAATATGGCTTAAATTTTAGTAGCCCAGTCTTGTTTGTTGGGCTGCGATTTGCTGCTGCTACGATTGCGGTGAGCCTGCTTTCCTTAAAATATCTGAAGCATTTTTCTAAACAGGATTTGATTGCTGGAGCGAGCATTGGTGCTGTTATTGCCATCGGCTATGCCACACAAACTGTAGGTTTACAGACGATTAGCAGTAGTGAATCAGCTTTTTTGACCGCGCTATATGTCCCTTTAGTACCATTTTTTATGTGGCTTTGTTTTAAAAACACCCCACATTTAATGACGTGGTTAGGTGCTAGCTGTGCTTTCATCGGTTTGGTATTTTTAACGGGGAACGGCTTTGGCGCGATTCATCTAAGTTTTGGCCAACTGATTACCCTATTCGGCTCAATTGCGATAGCATTTGAAATCATCTTGATCAGTTACTTTGCAAATCGTGTGAACCTACGCCGCGTAACCGTCTTGCAATTGGCATTTGCCTCTCTATTTTGTTTTTGCTTTGCCCCGATGATTGGTGAAACCACATTACCCGTTTTTGAATGGAAGTTAATCGCGGTTTTATGTGCTTTAGGACTAGCGAGTGCAGTTATTCAATTGGTCATGAACTGGGCGCAGCGCATAGTTGATCCTGCTCAAGCTGCGATTATTTATGCCGGTGAACCCGTTTGGGCTGCCATGATTGGACGGATTGCCGGTGAACGCTTAACTCCTTTGGCTTTACTTGGTGGCTTGTTTGTAGTGTTCGGCGTGATAGTTAGTGAATGGCGACCTAAGTGGTTAAAGCGTAAGTAGCTCAAATCTCTCACCTTTAAAATGAAAAAAGCGGCCCATCAGCCGCTTTTTTTGAATATACCGAAATTTTTTAATCATACATTGGACGGTTATCATTCACACGAATTAAACCTTTAATGGCACGGTAGACAATCCAAATCCATGACAAGCCAATCACCGCAACACAGAATGTACTCGCTCCTAAAGCAACACCAGCAAAGGCGTTGGCATTATTGCCGGTAAAGAATAGGAAAATAAATGGTACAAAAGCAATAATGTTCCAAATCAGATACCACCAAAACGTACGAATTTGCCAAGTAAAATGACTTTCAAAAATTGAACCACGGACATCACTACGTTTCACATAGTTAATAATCAATGCCAAAATAGCCAATAGCCCAGCAGAAAAAATCGCAACAATATAAAGAATGTACAAAATAATAGTTAATAGGCGGTTTGGATCTTTATCAATGGAATAGTTCATTTGACTCCCCGTCATTTTATTTTTAAGTCCATTTCACCTTAAATATGTAGCAAGTTAAAAGGTGAAATCAGCCATAAAATCAGTAATATGTTAAAGACTATGGTACAGAAATAAATTTTACGAAACGGTTGTTTTTGTGTTTTATGTCGCAAACGTTGCTGCGCCAACCAGGCCGCAGGCCAGCCACCTAAAAATGAAAGGATGTGTAAGGTATTTTCTGGAACACGTCGGTTCCCCAACTGTGCAGCCTCTTTGTCTTGCGCATAAAACCAGTAACTAAGCGCATTCATAATACTGATGAATAACAGCACCATGCCACTGAGCACACCTGCAACACATAAGCCAGCCAGTGCCAAAATATAGATAACACAGACAATTTGCATCGGCGCAGCTTTACGCGGCATGTTGACGATATTTTTTTTCTGCGGACGTCGACTTGGCTGTGTTTGTGATGCCTTTAAATAATGCACTTGCTGTGCACGAAAGCGTCCACGCTCATCTAAAATCACCACGTAGTCCAAGGCACAGCCCACAATAGGACGTGGCCCTGGACGGGAAAAGTCTTTGATATGCAAAAATACGCGATCTTTGGTGCTGTCGTTGGGTTGAATAAAACCATAGCCTTTATCATCAAACCACTCTACTAAGCGCCCCTGATCACGCATACTTTTCCCTCACGTTATTTTTAAGTTTAAGCAGTTACAAATTTTAGTCGTTCAATCAACATATTACGCATTTCATCTGGGTTTTTCTGCAAAATATCATTTCCAGTACGCCCTTGCGCTGCATTTTTCTGTGCCACTTGTAAACGCATCATCCAGAAACGGCCTGCGGCCATCGCCAGATATAACTCAAGACATGACTTTTCATCTGCTGTTAATGGACGCACTGTTTCATAGGCATTTAAAAAGGCAATGGCTTTTTCTTCATTCAAATGTACATCTGGATATTCAGTACAGAAGTCATTTAAGGTAATGGCAATATCAAACAGCAACTCATCTTTGTTTAGTTCGTAAAAGTCTAAAATACCGTTGAGTTGATCACCGTCAAATAAAGTGTTGTCACGGAACAAGTCAGAATGGATAAAACCTTTCGGACGGTTTGGATACATGGCTGTGAGCACATCATACAAACCTAAAAGATTATTCAACAACATGGTATCGGCGTCGTTCAAGCTTGGACGAATATCTCGTGATACCTGTAACCAATAGGCATGATCCCGATATTCAGCACGTTCTAAAGGAAAGTCTTGTAATGCCACATGCATTTTCGCTTGTGCAACTGCAATCGCTTCAGCTTGTGCCAACGTTGCTGGCATCGGGTGTTGACCCTGCATACGCGGCGCAATCTGTGCCGGTTTATCTTTTAAGCTATGAATCGCTTTACCTGAATGACTCAATGGCACAGGTACGGCTAAACCGGCTTGCCCCAAGTGCTCAAGTACCGGCACCAACTCGCCTGCACCCTGCTCATCCATTTCTTCAAACACGGTTAAAACATACTGACTGCCATTTTTACAGACAATAAAATAGTTGGTATTTTGAATACCCCCTTGAATCGGAATCAGGTCAATCACCTCCAATTGATAAGGCGCTGCAAAATCCTGAACTTCCTTTAAAGTCAAAGTGGTATAAACCGACATAGAAAACCTGCGAAAAAACTTACATATTTTTGATAGAATAACCGCTCCGACTACTAAGGTGTAGCATCTAAGTCGCGAAGTTTCATAATCGGCTGTTATTTTTGGAAAAAATTATGCTTGCTAAACGTATTATTCCTTGCCTCGACGTAGACAACGGTCGTGTAGTGAAAGGTGTTCAATTTCTTGATATTCGTGATGCAGGCGATCCAGTAGAAGTTGCTCGTCGATATAATGAACAAGGTGCAGATGAAATCACCTTCTTAGACATTACTGCTACTTCAAATGGCCGTGATACCACTTACCGTACGGTTGAGCGTATGGCGGAATCTGTGTTCGTTCCACTGACTGTCGGTGGCGGTGTCCGTAAAGTTGAAGATATCCGTTTATTGCTAAACGCTGGCGCGGACAAAGTCAGCATTAACTCTGCCGCTATTTATAACCCAGAATTCGTACAAGAAGCATCTCAACGTTTTGGTGCACAGTGTATTGTGGTTGCCATTGATGCCAAGAAAACGGGCGAAAATAAATGGGAAATCTTTACCCATGGTGGCCGTAAAGAAACAGGTATTGATGCTATTGAGTGGGCTATAAAAATGGCTGACTTCGGTGCGGGTGAATTATTAGTGACCTCAATGGATGCAGATGGTACCAAAGCGGGTTATGACCTTGAACTGATGCGTAACATCAATGACCGTGTCACCATTCCAACAATTGCCTCTGGCGGTGTGGGTAACTTACAACATTTAGCCGACGGTATTTTAAAAGGTGGGGCAGATGCGGTTCTGGCTGCTTCAATCTTCCACTTTGGTCAACACACCATTCCAGAAGCTAAGAAATACCTTTCAGAACAAGGGATTGAAATGCGTCTTTAATTGACCCTTGCTTTAAATCTGTGTAAAAAAGAGCGTCTATACGCTCTTTTTTTGATTCATCATGTACTTAGACACTGCACTATTTCTTGCGGGCTTAGGTAGCTTGCTGTTGTTTGGCCTAGTTGCTTATGGACTTAAAATAAGCCAAAACACGCAATCTATGATCATCTTGCTGATGATCTGCGGTTTTATGTATATGTATTTATTTGGCTTAGATCAATATCTTGAGTCAAACTATCAAAAAGCATTAGATACACCTCAACAAACAACTACATGCGCTGTATTTGTTCGACAAATTCAATTCAATATTAGTCGCAAACAGCAATCTGAAACAGCATTTCAATTCAAAACAGCACATTCTGAATTTTTAGAATTTAATGGTGATCCGATCGCCTTCCAACACATTCCGCAGTTGCAATATTTACAATCGGGTCATTCTTATTGTTTTCGTTATGCAAGCGACATTCATGATTGGAATGGACGCTTAATACTCACAGAATTACACCCTTCCCCAAATTAATCATAAAAAAAAGGAGCCTCAAGGACTCCCTATAAACCAAGAAAAACTACAGCACTTGGTTCGGTACTTAAACAACTAAAAAATATACATAGCAACATCATCCGGCCAGTCGTGTCTCGCCTTCTGATACTTCAAATATAAGCAACTTTGTCTAGTAAAGATTGACAATAGATTCATATTTTATTGACAAATCACGACAGTACAGCACATGAGTGCTAATCAATTTCACGATTTTTTAAACAATACTAGAAATGATTCAAACCGTTTCAACTTTTACTGCAGTCACAGTTTTGACCTGTTTTGCTTCTACCCACTTTGCAGGGAAAATACGCTCAACCACTTTATTTAAAGGTTGAGCAAGTATTGTAGGTAAAGCAATGCCCGAAGGGTTCTGTTCTTTTAAGTCAGCTGATGAAATTACTCGCGTCCCTAAAATGTAATCAAACCAAGGCTTAGTCACACACCAATTAGCATCCTGATTTGAGTTCATATGATGATCATAATGCCACGGTATTTTGCGTTTCGCCCATTCAGGTTCCAAATGTGCGCGGCGATGAATATAGTAATAATTGCCTGCACAATACAGAACAGACAAACTCATCCCTTTTGAAACAGGATAAAATAAAGGTACAAATACACCTGCAACAGCGACCAAGGACAATATTTCATTTTTGGTTCGCCAATTACTGATCCCTTCTACATAACCATAGTCTTCAAAATCGGTCTTACGCACTTCACGATGATGTTCCCAGTGGGATTTCATACTGTTGGGTACGGGACTATAGCGTGGTTGTCCCGCACGATGGGTACCATGTAATACATATTTATGCGCAACCCACTCAAAGGCATTGGCAACCACTAATCCTGCAATAAATCCTTTCCACATGACTTTCATCTCCTCGTCTTCTTTTGACTATAGGCAATGAAAAAGTCTAGATATTGACCATTTTTTTCAATATTATTGACAAAACACGACAAAATTTAGAATTAGAAAAACATGCAACAGCTAAAGGACTACACCGGCTCGGTCTATGGTGGGCTTGGGCATTTACTCTATGCTTACCATCAAGCCAATGGCATTGCCATTACTGAAAAATTAAAAAATATCCAAAACTTAGAACGTTTTGAATATGTAGTATGGCGTGATTTATTAATGGAATTAGATCAGCAATTAAATAAGCCTGCATTGGGTTTAGAGATTGCCGAACTGGTTCAACCCAAACATATTGGCATTATTGCCTACATTGCCTTGTCATGTGAAAATCTCGGCGAAGCCATGTTGCGCTATCACGATTTTCACCGTTTGATTTTTGATGGTAGCCCTTTGCAGGTCGAGGTTCAAAATGATTATTTCTCTATTGGTTGGAATGATCTGCCTTTAAATATGGCCAATCAATTAACCGACGAAGTCGCTATTGCGCTCATGCTGCAATTTTTAAAACACTTCATGAGCTTTGAAGACATTTGTTTGCATGAAGTTCATTTTCATAATCCTGCACCTAAAAATGTCGCACAATATGAACAATATTTTCGCTGCAAGGTTCGCTTTTCCCAAGAAAAGTCCAAAGTCATTTTACCGATTCAAGAGCTTTCTCGCCCCTTTGCTCAAGGCGATCAGACCTTACAAAAGTTGCTGATGCAACAAGCTCAATCGCTGTTAGAAAAACTGCCGAATACCACGCAAATTGACCAACGTTTGCAGCAAGCCATATTAATGGGCTTACAAAAAAACTTATTTCAAATTGAACATATTGCACTACAACTGAATTTATCTGTACGTCAATTACAACGCCATTTACAACAACAAGGCACCACCTATCAACAACGTATGCAAGAAGTTCGCTGCATGATGGCAGAAGCGTTTCTGCGTGACCCACATTTAAGCTTACAAGAAATTGCGCTACTACTCGGCTATTCAGAACAAAGCGCATTTCAACGTGCATTTAAACAATGGCGAAGCCAAACACCACAGCAATGGCGACAGCAGCAGACTAGACCGCACATGCAATAATGTGACACAGTTATCATTTTTTCATTGAGATTTAGCTAAAAATCCGTTAAACCTATGCGCATTACGTTGCGTTAGAAACAGCTGCAGCAGCTTTTTATGTTTTTAAAAACATGAGAACGAAACAAAGATAAATGACAAAAACAATTGGAGTCAGCAATGAATAAATATTTAGCCGAATTAATCGGTACATTTTGGTTAGTGTTTGGTGGTTGTGGTAGTACGGTACTCGCGGCTGCATTCCCAGAACTGGGCATCGGCTTTGCAGGTGTATCCCTTGCCTTCGGTTTGACCGTGCTTACAGGTGCTTATACACTCGGTCATATCTCAGGTGGACACTTTAACCCTGCAGTCAGTATCGGCCTTTGAGCGGGTGGTCGCTTCGAAGCAAAAGAGCTTGCACCCTACATTATTTCTCAATTAATTGGTGCTACCTTAGCGGCATTTATTCTATACATTATTGTACAAAGCCAAGCAGGCTTCACAGGCGTTGGTGGCTTCGCAAGCAATGGCTTCGGTGAATTATCTCCAGGTAAATATTCAATGATGTCTGCCTTGGTGATTGAAATTGTACTGACTGCCATGTTCTTGATTGTCATTATGGGTGCAACAGATAAGCGAGCGCCTACAGGCTTTGCACCAATCGCGATTGGTCTTGCACTTACCCTCATTCACTTAATCAGTATTCCTGTGACTAACACCTCTGTGAACCCTGCACGTAGTATGGGCGTTGCATTCTTTGCAGAAACTGCTGCACTGTCTCAGGTTTGGTTATTCTGGGTTGCACCAATTGTGGGTGCTGTGATTGGTGCGGTCATTTATAAAGTGATGGCCAAAGAGTCTTAAAGTAAATTTACACTTTTTATAATGTCACTACACATCAAAAACGCTCACTTTCAGTGAGCTTTTTTTTCAATTAGGAATTCAATCTATTTAAATCTCTGACTTATAAAAATGGATTTTCCACTTCATTGTCATTTTCGCCTTGCTGTATTTTTTCAGGCAAGTCTGTCTGTGCTTCAAGAGCTGATACCACTTGATTAATAAACTGTTGTAAGGCTTTGGCCGCTTGCAAACCGGCCTGATCCTTGGTGAGTTGTAAATTACCGTAGAGGTTAATCCGGTCTTCACCATTTTCTAAGGTTAAATCATGAATCGAATGGGATTCACTGCCATTTTCATAGGGTTTAAACATCTAATTGTTGTCCTTGTTATCGTGTTGCCACTTGAAATGTGCGTACCATGAAAGCGGATTAAGCCCACAGTTTTAGAAACTTGAATGTCCAATTTAGCGTTAACTTGGCATTGTATTCAAGTCTGAAGCATAAAAAGTCTGGTAGAAAATACACCGCTTTATTTCAAAATTTGCAGCAGATATTGCAATAATTCTTCAATCAACTGTTTCAAAATTGCATCTTGGCTGCTGTTGTTATTGGACGCATCACTACCCGTGTCTGAAGTTATACGGCCCCCACTCGATTTAAACTCTTTTTGCAGCGCTGTTATTTTATCGGGACTGACTTCATCGGCACACGAACTTTCAGCATCCCAATGTAAATATGCAATCTCTTGGTTCTGTTTGACTTGAGTTGCTTTCAATGGCAAACGATAGGTATTGCGCTTTTGGTCTTCAGTCAATTCAGGGAAGACATTAATACCCGTTAATTCCTCTAAGGCACAGATACTCATGATCTTGACTGTGGGAGCCGTATCTCTAAGGGTATTATCTGCATAATACACGCCAGCAACACCTTTTTTCGGCAAGTAGATGGCCTTGTAGGTTGCCGTAGGAACAATCACACCCTTACCGATCGTCTTCAGTTTTTTCGCGCTATAAACTGGCCCAGTCACAACGTAAACATCTTGCTTCTGTTTTGTGACCAATGCACGTGTTGCTTCTTCCAATTCACGCCATACTTGCTGATTATTTTTTGGCGCTTGTGGCACCATATTTGCCAATGAAAAACTATCTAATTGAGCCGCTTTGTTTGGCATATCGGCATTCGGGGCCATATGCCCACGGTCATAGCCTGTCGCTTTATAATCTGCAAGTGTCGCGCGGTATTCTGAAGGGACTCGAGTCTCTTCATGGAAATTATCTTCACGGGGAATTTTTTGGCTTAAGCGCACAGGTGTCAGTGATTCAGCGACCCAAAGCGGCGTTTTGGAAATACCAGAATACATGACATTAAAGCCGTTAAAACACAGTGGAAAACTGTTTTTATGTAAACTGTCACGAACTAAATATGGCGGTACTTCACGATAAAACTGATCCAAACAAGCACTATTCGATGATGAAGACATCGAAACCAATTGTTGTATTTTTTCTTGTCCAAAGGCAATTGCGAAACTTCCTATCGCCACCAACCCCAGCAGCACTTTTATGCCGTTCTGACCAAACAATTGAGACAAGGGATTTGATGAACTACGTTTCTTTTTTGCCATGGTTTACAACAATTACATCTAAAAAGGACTATTTTTCCGCAGCTTAACAAGGGTACGAATTTTAGTACACTTTTCTTTTTTAATTTGCTTAACAATCGAACAAATATTGCTTAACAAAGCAACAGTCGATGTAACGTTTTGTCGCAGTTGTACAAGCCTTTATAAGAGGTCGTTAAACAGTTCCGTATGTTTGATTGAATTTACACAGAAAAACATGACAAGGTAAAAATACGAAAAATTGCGATAAAAATATACGGAGTGATTATGCATTCTAAGATTTTAGGTTTAGGTTTGATTTCAGGTTTAATGAGTGCCGCCGCTTTTGCAGAGCCACCGATTCAACCAGGCGATACTTTAGAAAGCTTATCTAAAGTGAAAGTGGTGACGACAGTCAATGGTCAACCCGGTTCTATTGAAGAGCTAGTGGCAAGTGGTCAAATTAAACTTGCTGAAGCTGCTGACGTGACTGCATCCTCTGCTGACCAAACATTAAACCCTGATCAAGCGCAAGCGAGCCAAATTGATCCGAATGCAACTGCCGTTGAACCTGCTCAAGCAGAACCAACAACAGCTGACGCCCAAAATAGTCTTCCTATAGAGGATCAGAACTTAACGGCTGTACCACAAACTGATGTAGCTCACCAAGAAGCTGCCATTACCGCTAGTCAACAAGCTGAAGCTGTAGTCAATGAAGCGGCTCCTGAGTTAGCACAGCAACCAGCACCTGCTGCTACTGAAGCGAATGCAGCACCGATTATTGCCTCATCAGCAAATACTCCAGTAAATGCTGATGTTGAATCTGCTGCGTTACCAGAAGCTCCTCAAGCACAGCAAGATGCATTTATGGCTGCACCTGAAGCACCAAATGCAGCAACTACTGAGAGTGCAATTCAAGCTCAACCACAAACTGATGTAAGCGATGATGCCATTCAAGCTTCACCAGAAGCACCACAAGCAGATGAATCTATTCAAGCAGCACCTGAATCTGCTGATATCGATTCAACAGTGAATTAAGATCTGCTTTAACACATTCAAAAATATTGCATTAAGCAATTTACCCAATTCATTCTGTTACCTTGCTCGCATACTCCTCCCAGGAAAAGGCAACAGAATGAG
Organism: Acinetobacter sp. YH01019; assembly: GCF_013420285.1. NCBI lineage: Bacteria > Pseudomonadati > Pseudomonadota > Gammaproteobacteria > Moraxellales > Moraxellaceae > Acinetobacter > Acinetobacter sp. YH01019. Next base: position 20,202 of record NZ_VOYM01000001.1, on the reverse strand, counting down.
TCCAATAAAAAAGCCAGGAAAACCTGGCTTTTTTATTACTCAAATCTAAATACAGATCAGATTTCGATTTGACTGCCTAACTCAACCACACGGTTGGTTGGAATTTGGTAGAAATCGCTGACTGGACTGGTATTACGTTGCATAGAAATAAACAGTTTTTCACGCCAAGGCGCCATGCCCTCGCCCAAGGTATGAATGATTCGATCACGCGAAATAAAGAAGCTAATTTGCATCAAGTCAAATTCAAAACCCAATTCCTCGTAGGCGTGTTGTAATGCTGCAGGAATATTAGGTTGATCTTTAAAACCGTAATACATGGTAATGCGATAGAAGCGATCATCCAATTTTTCAGTTTGTACGCGTTCTGCTGCAGGCACATAAGGAACATCACGGGTATTTACAGTGACCATAATGTTGCGTTCATGCAGCACTTTGTTGTGCTTAATATTATGCAGCATGGCATGCGGCACAATATCTGGCGTACCTGTTAAGAATACGGCATCACCCGGAACAAACTTGGTTTCTTCACCCATGCTTACACTACGAATGAACAAATCGATTGGTAATGCATCTTTACCTAGGCGTTTCAAGACCAATTCACGACCATCTTTCCAAGTCATTAAAATGGTAAACAATACCGCACCAATCAAGATTGGCACCCAACCACCCGCTGCAATTTTTAAAGATGTTGATGCTACGAAGATCAAATCAATCAATAAAAACGGTACTGCAAAAATAGCCACTTTCCATACCGGCCATCGCCATAAACCATATGCCAAAACCGATATCAAAATAGTACCGCATAACATGGTCATGGTCACAGCTACACCATAAGCACTGGCTAAGTTAGCACTATTTTCAAACAGCAAAATCAAAATCAGTACAGATATAAATAATGCCCAGTTAATGAAAGGCAAATAAATCTGACCACGTTCAACTTCAGACGTGTGACGTACAGTTAAGCGTGGTAAATAACGTAATTGAATCGCCTGATTGACCATTGAAAATACGCCAGTAATCACCGCCTGTGATGCAATCACCGCTGCTGCCGTTGCTAAGGCAATCATCGGATACAACGCCCATTCAGGGATGAGCATATAAAACGGATTGGCGAGTGCTTCTGGATCACGGAGTAAAAGCGCGCCTTGACCTGCATAGTTCAAAAGCAAACATGGCATCACCACAATGAACCATGCCAATCGAATCGGTAAACGACCAAAATGCCCCATATCAGCATAAATAGCCTCACCACCGGTCATGGTCAAAATCACCGCGCCCATAGTTAAGAACGCCACATAAGGCTGATGTACAATGAAATTAATTGCCCAATGTGGACTAATCATGGTCAAGACAAATGGCGTTTGAGAAATACTCCATAGACCAAAGCCACCAATTGATAAGAACCACAATAAGGTTAATGGGCCAAAGAATTTACCCATCGTTCCTGTACCATGGCGCTGCACAAGAAACAGACCCGCCAAAATACCAATCGATAAAGGTTGTAACCATTGATTGAACATTGGCGTTGCAATACTTAAACCTTCGATAGCAGAAAGAACCGAAATAGCAGGTGTAATAATGCCGTCACCAAAAAACAATGATGCCCCAATAAAGCCAAGTGCAATCAAATAGATTTTTTTGTTTTCAGCAATACGTGTCGTTCGCAGATTTAAGGCCAACAGCGACATGATACCGCCTTCGCCATTGTTATCTGCACGCATGATAATGGTGACGTATTTAAAACTAATAGTCAGCATAATGCACCAGAAAATCAGGGACAGAATGCCTAGCACGGAAGCCTCGCTAATGGCTAAATGTGCTGTGAGGAAACATTGACGCAGTGCATATAATGGACTGGTACCAATGTCACCGAATACTACGCCCAAAGCTGCCAAGGTAATGGCGGGCAGTGCGGCCTTTTGTGCAGTACTTTGCATATTGTTGTCTTCAATTTAGACAGTATTTTTGCGAATCATAGCACCGGTCGTTGAGATTTTCTCTAAATCAATTGTTTCTCTTGGCAGAATTATGTTTTTTCGCTATTATCCACCGCGCATAAGGTGAAGTGTCCGAGTGGCTGAAGGAGCACGCCTGGAAAGTGTGTATACGTTTATAGCGTATCGAGGGTTCGAATCCCTCTTTCACCGCCAGTATTTAAGCTACATTCCAATGTAGTACGAAAAAGGTTTAAATCTGAATGATTTAAACCTTTTTTTATGACTAGGTATTCTTGAAAGCTGTGATTGAAAATTCATTATTATGTTCTGAGCTGAAGTTATTTTGAAAAAAATTCCGTCTAAATTATCCTTCGTACGCTTAATATTTTTCTTCATTATCTATTTCAATACATTGTTATGTCGCGTCTACTATATTTAAAAAGCGACATATATTTTTACAAATTGAAATTTTATAGCCTAAAGACAATTACTTAAGTCCATGTTAAAACAAAATTATCACACAATAAGGGAGACAATCAGACAAAATCTTAAGTACTCCTCCAACCTGTATGCATCATCGAAATGAAACGCTATTGCTTTAACCTTAACTTGATCCATCAAAACTTATAAAAAAGACTTTTCACATAAATCACTGCTATTCGGGAGAGAACATGGATAACAGCCAGAACTATGTTAAACAGATCAAGAATGCCAAACGTGGTGGCTACACCCCAACCATTGCTAAAGACATTAACAAACATAAAATTCAAAAAGCACAGCGACTGATAGACCAATGGCGCAAACTCGCCAATGAACTTCGCCCCCAGATGCAACTCGATATGGCCTATACCCTTGAGGAATGTGCGCAAGATTTAGATCAGATATTAAGAATGAAATAATACTGTTCTATTTTAATAATTCTTTTATATGCCCACTTCACCGTGGGCAATTCATTAAAACAGCTTTTTTAAATTCGCAGATCACCCTTTTAAATTTCGAAACTGTGAAAGGCTACCACCCAGCTTTCCTAAAGAAAGCTGTAAATAAAAAACTATTTGATTATTTTTTGGCTTGCGTGCAGTTCAAAAATCTGTAGAATGCATTCCACAACGCCGGCATAGCTCAGTTGGTAGAGCAACTGACTTGTAATCAGTAGGTCCACAGTTCGAATCCGTGTGCCGGCACCATTTCTTAGCCTCGCTTTTTAAGTGAGGTTTTGATGTTTCTAGAGCTTGTATTTTCTTATTCAGGCTTGCTCAAACTAATTTGTACATAACGTACTAATCCATCCTCATACAGTTTTTTACATAGTTTTGCCGTCATCTGAATCTTTAGTTGATCCAAACTTACTGTCGATGCATTTTCCTGTTGTTCAATATAAGCTGCAAATCCAGCCAAAACCTCTGCACTTAAATCTTCAATATTTAGCACTTCAAAACCAGATTGTTGGATTTGTGCTGTCAATTTTTGTTTTGAATTTAAATGTTTTAAATTCACATCAGCAGCTTTTAACAAACTTTGATATTTCAGTTTTTGAAATGAATTTAAATTCAAAAACGGATCAGACAACATTAAATAATGAAACGCAAAGCGCCCTTTTGAATTCAAAACCTTAAATACAGATAAAAGCAATGAATTCAGATCGCTATGATATGCAGCATCAATGCAAAGCACTGCATCCATACATGGCTGGGAATAAATATTTTTTAAATTCAAAAAAGATTCTGTCTGTATTTTTACTTTTGAATTTAAATTTTTTTTAATTTTTTCCACGCACGCGGACTGTAATTCTACTGCGGATAAGTTTTGAATTTGAAAATGTTCTAGCCAAAAAATAAGACTTGCTCCCTGTCCACAACCTAGGTCGAGCAGCGCGTCTTTTGAATCAAGTTGAATCGATTGTGCGAGGTGTTTTGCCAGTTGCTGACAAGCGTGCGGATAGGCGGAAGTTGCATCCGCCCAGTAGCCTAAATTGCTCCAAGCCAGCTCCGCTTCATCCCCAAGTAAGTGACTATTAATCGCATATTTATGTTGGGGAAGCTTTTGCTGAATTGCTTGAAGCCATTTCATTTTAATAACCGAGTTGTGGGGCAACCTCCACTTTAGGTTTTAAGCCCACAAACGGCAATGGTGCACCGAAGATTTCTGCAATATGCATCGCAGATGTCACCGCAGATTCTAAGATAGGTAATCCATCACATGACCAAGAGCCGCAGAAAAAGACTTTTCGATCTGTTGCCAAATGGCGTTGCTGCAATTCTTTGTTCAATGCAACCGTTTGTGAGTCCACCACAGCACGCGTTAACGTTACAGAAGAAATGATTTTTTTAGGATCAATCTCGGTCACGGGACGCCAAGTTTGGAACACAGGTGTTTTACCAACCAAACTCGGTTCAATCGAGTTGAGCCACACTGTAAATTGCTGACGGGTAAATTTACGATCCATCATATAGCTGAGTACTGCCCAATCTTTACGTTTTGGCGGCATCACCGTCTGATCGGTATGAATGACCAATTCACCTTGTTCAAATTTAAATTTTTTTAACAAAGCAATGTCATCTGCAAATTGCGCTGCATCCAAAAATTCTTCAATTTTTGTGGTTGGCGTTGCAACAACGACACGGTCGAAGATTTGATGATCTCCCGACGCATTTTCAACCAATACTTGCTCATTTTGCTGGCAAACTTTGGTAATTGCTGCACCGCTTTGAATATCAATGCCCTCAACCAGTTTATCGACCAGTGCTGGTGTTCCACCCTGAATACGAAGTAAAGCATCACCATCAGTTAATTGACGTAAGAAAATCAATAACGGTTTTGCTGGCCATTCACCAATTGTTTTTGGATTACAGGTACAAATGGTGTAAAGCACTGGCATCACCGCACCGTGCCAAAATACTTCTTCAATATCATTTTGATTTATAAATTCAGCCAAAGTGATGTCTTGTTCTTTCGATTTGAAAAAGCGTGTAATCGCAGCTTTCAGCTGTAACATACCTTTGACCAAGCGCCAGCCATACTGCTGTAAACCTTTACGGTTATTAATAATTGGGAAATTACCAATACGACTACGACTGGTGGTGAGCCATGTCTCTGTACGGTCTTCAAATAACCAACTACATGCCATATAAGTCCGGACAGGAAAGGTCTGAATACCCAAATGTGCAGCCAAACTCAGAGTGTTTTTCCATAAATGAGGATTCATCACACGTAATGGAGCATCAATGAGCCCACCTTCAAATTCAGTGCTGTGGCTGTCCATACCACGACCAGGCAGAGCTTCGAAAATTGTAATGTTATGCCCTGCATCTTTAAGAATTCTTGCGGTAGCTAGCCCAGCCATGCCACTACCGATGATTGCAATATCCAATCTGCTTGTCCATCTATAAAATACCGATAAAATTATGACTGATCAGCACTAAAAAATAGCTATTAAAAAATACCAGATTCGCTTTTTTTGTATGAATTTAAATATTGAGACAGCAGATGCATAATTACAAATAACTACACTTAAAAAGCACCTATTTAAGCATCGGTTTTTTAAAATATTTTTTTAATAAATTTTAATTAACTTGTAAAACCAATCAATTAAATTAACCATTTTTATAACTTTTGGTTTACTTCAGTCCTCGATACCGCTAAGATGCGCAGCACAAGAAAGTGATAAATACATCACACTATATACAAAAATAAAATGATCTTAAAATCATGACAAGAAGAAACAATACAGCGTAAAAACAAAAAGCCTCTGAATATTCAGAGGCTTTTTTTTCTCTTTTTTGCTCAGAACAAACCTGATATTAAGCTTCTGTCGCCACTGCAATTTGACCAAACTTTCCTTGATTAAAATCATCAAAAGCTTGAATAATTTCAGCTTTACTGTTCATCACAAATGGGCCATAACCTTGAATAGGTTCATTTAATGGTTCTCCGCTTAACAATAAAAACTTACTGTCTTGAACAGCTTCCAACTGAATCGCTATATCGTCTTTAGCAAACATGACCATAGAGCTATCTAGCACTTTTTGACTTGCATTGACCAGCACCTCACCACTGAGTACGACCAAAATGGTGTTATGACCTTCAGGTACATGTAAAGTGGTTTCATGCGCAGCTTTCAGCTCACCATCCCACACATTTATTGCACTAAAAGTATGAGCAGGGCCAGTTTGACCTGAGGCTTCACCTGCAATGATGCGAATATGACCAGCATTGTCTTCAAGCTCTATCTGAGGAATATCCGCAGCACGTAGCGCTTGATAACGTGGTTGAGTCATTTTATCTTTGGCAGGTAAATTCACCCACAACTGCACCATTTCAAATAAACCACCTTGTTGGGCAAAGTGTGTCGAATGAAACTCCTCATGCACTACACCAGAGCCTGCAGTCATCCATTGCACATCACCAGTTTGAATGGTTCCGCCGCCACCGCTTGAATCTTTATGAGTCACCTCGCCACTATAGGCCAACGTCACCGTTTCAAAACCACGATGTGGGTGTGATCCTACCCCATGTTGTGCAGTAGTTGGGTCAAATGAATATGGTGCAGCATAATCCAAAAGCAGGAATGGGCTAATCGCCTGACCAAGACGATCATAAGAAAATAAGCTTTTAACAGGAAAGCCATCTCCTACCCAGTGCATTTGCTGGTTACGATACACACCAATAACTTTTTTCATCTTTTGCTCCTATATTCAGTGGATCTGATGAACATGTAGTTATTTTAGTTATTCCCTAGTCCAATCACCATCTATCAAACAATATTCAATATCTCATATTTAGAACAATTAATGATTTTAAATACTTTTATTTAGCTCGAGCCATTGAAGTTGAATCGCCTATTCTTGCAAAAAAAATTCATACACTTGCATATTATCCCAAATTTATGATTAAGCTTCTCATCACAGTCGGTTCTATTGTCCTGTTTTTGCCATTATTCTGATTTAGGCAACTTCATCTTCACCCTGCAATTGGGGTGAAAAAAACAAATTTGAATGAGGAAAATATAATGGGCAAACCTTACGTACGTTTAGATAAGGACAACGCAGCAGTTCTTCTCGTTGACCATCAAACAGGTCTACTTTCATTGGTTCGTGATATCGACCCAGATAAATTTAAAAATAACGTGCTAGCACTTGCAGCCTTAGCTAAATATTTTAATCTTCCAACAATTTTAACTACAAGCTTTGAAGACGGTCCAAATGGCCCGCTTGTTCCTGAACTTGTAGACATGTTCCCAGACGCTCCTTTCATTGCTCGTCCTGGCCAAATCAACGCTTGGGACAACGAAGATTTTGTTAAAGCAGTAAAAGCAACGGGTAAAAAACAACTCATCATTGCAGGTGTCGTGACTGAAGTTTGTGTAGCGTTCCCTACACTTTCAGCACTTGCCGAAGACTTTGACGTATTCGTAATTACCGATGCGTCTGGTACGTTTAACCAGATGACACGTGATGCTGCATGGGATCGTATGTCACAAGCTGGCGCTCAATTACTAACTTGGTTTGCTGCTGCGGGTGAATTACACCGCGATTGGCGTAATGACATTGACGGTTTAGGTGCATTGTTCGGTGCGCATATCCCTGATTACAAAAACTTGATCACAAGCTATGTAAAAAACACTGCAAAATAATTTATTTTGCCAATAAAAAAAGCGGTCTTCGGATCGCTTTTTCATATTAAGCCCCGCCACATTCACGTATGATTTGGGCATAACTTCCATTTTTGGATATAAATTTAGGTGATGTATGCACTCATTTGATGATTATTACTACTTTTATCTGGTGGTGAAACACGGTGGTTTTAGTGCTGCAAGCGAAGCATCAAATATAACTAAATCTAAACTCAGTCGACGCATTTTAGACCTCGAAGCAAAATACAATATTACGTTAATTCAGCGTTCTACACGACACTTTAAGGTCACGACATTAGGCCAAGAATTGTATGAAGAATGCATAAAAATAATTCAGCAAGTCGACTGTGCGCACAACGTGCTGTTAAAACAAAAAAGTGAACCTGAAGGATTGGTTAAAATTAGTTACCCACCTGTCATGATGGAACGTCAAATTCGCCCGTTACTTAATCAGTTCCTTAAAAATCATCCTAAAGTGCAAGTTGAGCTTGAACTATCTAGCCGTCGGGTTGATGTATTACATGACGATATTGATCTCGCCATTCGTACCAATTTTGCTGAAAATGAAGACTCTAGCATTATTGTACGTGACGTAATTAAAACCGTGCATTGTTTAGTGGTTAGCCCTGAGGTCTTACAAGGGCGTGTACTTGAGCATATTACCGAGTTAAGTGAATTTCCAAGTATTGTGTTAGGGACACAAAAAAATCGCCACCAATGGCATTTACATCATTTAGCGCAACAAGAACAAATTGAAATTTCACTCAACCCACGCATCAAAAGTAATGACTTGGCTGGTGCCTATTATGCTGTTTTAGATGGTTTAGGGATTGCCGACCTGCCTTATCTCACGGTCAAAGACGATATTGAAGCCGGACGCTTAATTCACCTTTTCCCCGAATGGTGCTCAAATGTCGGAACCATCCAGTTGGTCTACGCTTCACGTAAAGGGCAACGTTTAGTGATGGAACAATTAATTGAGTATTTGGTCGAAGGTATTCGTGAATATGGCCCTCAACATGATGGTTATTTAATTTAATCTTTCGTATGCATAAAAAAGCCAGAACAATGTCCTGGCTTTTTGTATTTCAGTCAAACTGAATCGATCTTAGATTTTACCAACCAAATCAATTGATGGTGCAAGTGTTGCTTCACCTTCTTTCCATTTCGCTGGACATACTTCACCTGGGTGAGCATGTACATATTGTGCCGCTTTTACTTTACGCATTAATTCAGATGCGTCACGACCAATACCGCCTGCGTTGATTTCAACGATTTGGATTTTACCTTCAGGATCGATAACAAAGGTACCACGATCTGCAAGGCCATCCGCTTCAATCAATACGTCAAAGTTTTTCGCTAAGGTCCAAGTTGGATCGCCAACCATTGGGTATTCGATTTTCTTAATTTCTTCAGAAGAATCGTGCCATGCTTTATGTGTAAAGTGTGTATCTGTTGATACTGAGTAAATTTCTACGCCCATTTTTTGGAATTCAGCATAGTGATCAGCAAGATCGCCTAATTCTGTTGGACATACAAATGTGAAATCAGCAGGATAGAAGAATACAACAGACCATTTACCGTAGAAGTCTTTTTCTGAAACTTCAACAAATTGACCATCTTTGTAAGCTGTTGCGTTAAATGGTTTTACTTCAGTGTTAATTAAACTCATGTGATATTCCTCTAACTCATTTCAGGTTTGTTTCTCTGTTGAAGTTAGAATACGAAAAATATTATCATAGGTAAAACCGTACTTTTTTATAAAAACTATCGGTTTTTTAGATTCATTATTTATATTAACATTTCGAGTTTAATCGACGCTTCCAATCCATAATCTATTCACTCAATGCTGCACACAGTACTGGCTAACATTTAGATACACATAAAAAAGCCCTCAATATTGAGGGCTTTTTGGATGATGATTTACCGTTTTAAAAATTAGAACGGATATATGTACTAAAATGGTAAGTCGTCATCTAAATCCGCTGCTGCAGGTGCTGGCGTTGGTGCAGGTTGTTGCTTCGGTGCAAAACCACTTGGGTTGTTATTGCCATAGCTGTTGCCTTGAGCAGGTTGGTTATTTCCATAACCACCTTGGTTGCCGTAGCCGCCTTGGTTTTGGTTATTGTTATAACCACCTTGTTGGTTGTTAAAACGTGGTTGGTTAAACTCACCGCCTTGACCTTGCTCGCCTTGTTGACGGTTGTTATCCAACATTTGCATCTGTTCACCACGAATTTCAGTGGTATAACGCTCTTGACCATTTTGATCAGTCCATTGGCGTGTACGTAATGAACCTTCAATATAAACTTTAGAACCTTTACGCAAATATTGCTGAGCAATTTCACCTAAACGGTTATGCAACACAATACGGTGCCATTCAGTTTGCTCTTTACGCTCACCCGTATTTTTATCAGTCCACGAATCACTTGTCGCGATTGAAAATTGGGTTAATGAACCACCATTTGCAAAAGTTTTAGTTTCTGGGTCTTTACCCAAAGTACCGACTAAAATGACTTTATTTACACCACGCATCAGACGTATTCTTCCTATTTATTTCTATTATTTACTTTATAAGAGTTATGCTTAAATGGCTACCTCTTTCCCTAACAAGTGCGTTAAATGTTGTCGCGCAGATTCATCAATTTGCTGCTTATCCACTTTTACGTAAGCCACTTGTTGGTCAGACATCACCACGACCTCTTCAATACCACGAATTGCCAAAAGCTGAGAAGTCCATTCATCTGTTTGTTTGTCATCCGGTAAGCTAAATACCATTGACGACAGATAACGCGGCTGTGCCAAACCAAAACTAATCAGCAACCATACAATCGCTAAGGCCGTTAAAATCCCCCAACCCATCGCTGTATTGTTTAGCACTAATAGTTGTCCACCAATCATCCCGCCAAAAAATGCACCGAGAAATTGACTACTCGCATTCACGCCCATTGCTGTTGCTTTCGACTGAATCGGTGCTGCTTTTGATAACCACGATGGCAACAATGCTTCCATCACATTAAAGGCAATGAAGAATAAGCCTAAACCGAGCAACAGAATATATTTCGATTCAAAACCAAATATTAAAATCCCTAAACCTAGGATAATGCCGCCAATTGCAGTTAAGAAAATGCCACGCATTTTGCGATATTTTTCCGCCAAAACAATACTTGGAAAAGCAAACAACAGACTCAAAATCAATAATGGCAAATACACCAAACCATGTGAGCTAAGCGGAATTTGGGCAAAATCAATTAACTGTGAAGGCACATAAATAAACATGGCAGTGAGTAATAAATGCAATGCAAAAACCGAGACATGTAAACGGTTAAGATCACCCATTTTCAACACTTGTTTAAGCTGTGCCACATAACCTTGCTGAAAGTTACGATGGTGACGGGTCACTTTTGGCACCAATAGCAACATTGAAATGGCAGCCAGTCCCATAATGGTTGTCACCCAAAATAGTCCTGAGATTCCCACTAAACCAGTGAGCCAAGGGCCTAAACTGAAGGCTACAGCAAAAGACACACCAATACTCATACCCATGGTTGCCATGGCTTTCATACGATTTTCTTCGCGGGTCACATCGGCAAGTAAAGCCATGACCACCGCTGAAACTGCACCACCGCCCGCAATTGCACGACCAATAATCACGCCATAAATGCTGTCCGACATGGCTGCAATTGCACCACCTAACGCAAACAGCAATAGCCCAATAACCACCAAAGGCTTACGACTATAGCGGTCCGCAATTAAACTAAATGGAATTTGTAAAATCGCTTGAGTTAAACCGTATACACCGACTGCAAGACCAATTAATGCAGGTGTCGCTCCTGCATACTCCTGTCCTGCTACAGAAAATACCGGAATAATCATGAACAGCCCCAGCATGCGCAAGGCAAATATGCTGCTCAAAGCAAAGGTTGAGCGTCGTTCAAGAGCATTCATCATAGCTGGTTAAAAATTCATTAATCTTGGAATGGGATTATAGGACATTCAGCGTGCAGCGAAGCAGGATTTTTATTTAAATTAAAGATGATCATCATCTAAAAAACAAAAAGCGCAGCCAGTGCTGCGCTTTTGTAAGCCTTTCAAGCTTGAGCAGGGATTAACCGCCCAATTGTTGTTGACGTTTTTTATATTGGATTGAGGCGATCACGGCCCAAACAATAAATGCCACGCCAATCAGACCAGTTACCACTTCAGGAACGTGTACACCTGTACCACTCGCTAACATGATGAATGCAAGTGCACCAATGGCATAATGCGCACCATGTTCAAGGAAGATATATGCATCTAAAGTGCCTTTATCGACCAAGTAAATCGTCATTGAACGTACGAACATCGCACCAATTGCAAGACCTAACATGATGATCACAACGTCAGAGGTTATCGCAAAAGCACCAATTACACCATCAAAACTGAACGATGCATCCAGTACTTCAAGGTAAAGGAAGCCACCAAAGCCTGCTTTGATCACGCCCGTTGGCGCTCCATTCGCATCGTGACCAACCGCATTACCATTTTCATCAACTTCAGGTTCACCACCCAGTAAGTGACTCAATACTTGTACACCGATATAAATCACAATACCCCAGATACCCGCCATAACCACAGCAAGACGTGTTTCTTCAGCGATATTTGCCGCCATTACTAAAAGTGCAATGAGCGCAATAAATACCGACATGGCTGGAACGTTCGCAAGATTTGCCAAACGACGTTCTAACCAACGGAACCAATGAGTATCTTTACCTTCATCTAAGAAGAAGTTTAAGAACACCAATAAAAGGAAAGCACCACCAAATGCTGCAATTTCAGCATGATGTGCCATCAACTTGGCAGAGTATTCAATTGGATTATTCAGTGCCAATTGCACCACTTCCATTGCGCCCATGTCTGCCGTTACAGCAACAATGACGATTGGGAAAATCAAACGCATACCGAATACAGCAATCACAATACCCACGGTCAAGAAAATCATTTTCCAGAAATGATCCCAACCACGAAGTACCGATGCATTCACCACCGCGTTATCAAATGACAATGACACTTCCATCACTGCCAAAATTGCAGTAATGGTCAAAGCCGTAAACATGGCCTGTAAGCCCGCATTTGGGCCATGCGTAAAGCCCCAATAAGCAGAAATAGCCAGACACACGATCGTAAAGAAGATAGAGAAACCAAAATGTTTCATCATGGTAGATCGACCTGTTTTTTCAAAATAAGAGTAAAACTAAAACTAAAGATAGAGTTGAGTTTTATGCCGCGATTATGACGCTTTTTATGATCGAAACCAAAAAAATCTTCGTTACATTTTGAATAAACACTCTAAGATGAAACATTCTATTCTGATGCCACCATATGGCATGCACATGCTTCATTGATTGAATTTGTAGGAAGATCCAATGCTTTTTTCGCAAGATGTTTGGCAACGTAATGCTGAACTGTATCAGCAGATTTTAAATTTACCGTTTAATCAGGAATTGGCTCAAGGCACATTAAGCCGAGATGCCTTCAGCCATTATGTGATTCAAGATGCCCACTATCTTTTGGCCTATGGTCGTGCCTTAGCTGTATGTGCCGCAAAAGCCTTTGAGGCAGATGATGTCATTCAGTTTTCTGAAGGGGCAAAAATTGCAATTGTGGTCGAGCGCAGCTTACACAATGACTTTATGCAAGGCTTTAACATCAGCAAAGAAGAATTTGAAAATACACCACTGACCCTTGCCTGCCACCATTACACTTCATTTTTAACCGCAACAGCCTGGTCAGAAAGCTATCCAGTCGTTCTGGCTTCGTTGTTGCCGTGTTTTTGGATTTATGCAGAAGTGGGTAAAGCCATTGTGAATCAATCAGTACCAAACAACCCTTATCAAGCATGGATCGACACCTATTCAGGTGAAGAATTTAATACTGCAGTGAACAATGTCATTCACACGATTGATAAAGTCGCAGCGACTTGTGATGCTGACACCTTAACCAAAATGCATAAAGCCTATACCGATGCCGCTAAATTAGAATGGATGTTTTGGGACAGTGCCTACCAACAACGGACTTGGCCTATTTAAAATAAAAGCTATACATATAACCGTCTTTACCCTAGGACGGTTATACAAACAGATAATAAATTTAAAGACTAAAATTAACTTTTAAAACGATACCACCCTAAGAAAATACCAACGCCAATCATTACTAAAAAAATAGCAAATTTGGCTTCGCGTGTTTCACTGCGAATACGGTGACGATCTTGTGTTTCTTCGGATTGGAATTGTGATTTCATTAAAGGATCAAGATTGGCAATGGTCTTTAAGTCTTTAGGTTTTTCACCTTCACCTAAGACGATATATAAACCTTTCACATCCATTTCATGCATTTGCCCCAGTTCAATATTAAGCTGCGTGGATTGTGCATTATATTCAGGCACCCAGTCTTCAACTCTGGCATAGACGTGTGCACGACTCACATCAAACACAGAGGCATCCTGAATCGTTTTACCAGTTTGATCCTGAATTAATTCTGCAAAATCTGAATATTGCGAAAATGCAAATTCTTTCTTATTCGCTAATCGGATTCCCTCGAAACCATATTCGTCAATTTTTTTGGCAGGATTATTTTTAAATAAAATACCTTGAGGCTGTACTTTAAAATCTAATACTGTGTCGTCAGGAACTTGATTGGTCTGCAACACCATATAAACCACCGACCACATTTGAGCATTAGGTGCAATAGCCGATGCCTTTACGCTATAACTTTGTCCCGCTTGTGGTTCAATAAACTGCTCAAAGCCAAGAATTTTGGTATCTTCAGCCCAAGCCATCACCCCTGTGCAGAGCCCCAACAAACAAATTAAAATTTTTACCCACAATAAGTTGCTCTTGTATTATTTATAAAGTCATTTTTTTGGCCATTATAGTGATTTAATGTGTGATAAACATCACACTCATATTTAATAAACGATTGGAAAAAATGAATATTTTTTTAATTTTTATGCTGTTTTATTAATCAAAGTTCCAAATACCATTACAGACATTTTTAAGCTTGAAAACTTTGCCAAGTATAAATCAAGACCGCTGCGGCAATTATCCAACTTACGGTTGCCACACTCAAACATGCCACGAGGCTTAAACGTGTAGCCAACACATAAACCATCAGCAAATAAATGAAATATGGAATCAGTGACCATATGCCAAAAAGTGCAGTTTTCTGTAAAGCCGCCGCTCCTTGATCACTGGCTACAATCACATGTGCAATCAAAGCAAAAGTCGGAAATAACGGAACTAAGCCAGCAATATAAAAAGCCTTACTTTTAGACAGCAGAGCAATCAGCACCACGACCAGCGCGCCCATTAAACTTTTTAAAAATAAAGACAACATGCTTATATTCCATTAGCAAAAACTCGCCTAGTCTACTCCTGACTTAGTGTTGAAATAACCTCAATAAGCACTTTCTGTTTAAAAAATCAAAGTCGCTATCGAATTAGTCTTCAAGTGGCTTTTCGCATTGTCCGTTTATTTACACCAAAGACTACTGGTAAAGCGCGCTTTTTGCTCCAAAGCCATTTGTTTAAATTGCGCTTGAACTGTTTGATCATCATCCGTCATTAGGTGTTGGTTGGCATCCACCAGAGCCAATACATAATCATATTGTTTCGGTATTTTGTCGCAAGCTAGATGCTTTTTTTCTGTATCCGTCTTGGCTTGTCCTAATTCAGCAATATATAAATCGATTTTTTCATTTTCAAGATTCAGCGCGGTCGTTGCTTCTTGCAGAGTGTTGTACTTTTCGACTTTCAGGTGGCTTGTTTCCGTACACGCACCCAATAAAAATGTAGCCATCAATACGGCAACACAGCCTGTTACTTTTACTAAAACTGTCATCTTTCGAATTGTCCTGTCTTGATGACACCTGAATGCGCGCTGGCATTTCCGTGATCAATCAAATTTTGTTTCGGCCTTTTTCTCACAAAGACATGCATAAATCTAGGTTTAATTTACACTTGAACAATTTTCATGCGCTATCATATACAAGTTTTTCGATGAAACTTTTCAGGACCCTTGCATGAGCCAAAGTCATATCCGTATTCGAGGCGCACGTACCCATAACTTAAAAAATGTGTCACTCGATATTCCACGCGACAAGTTTGTGGTAATTACGGGACTTTCCGGTTCAGGTAAGTCCTCTTTAGCCTTTGATACCTTATATGCCGAAGGCCAACGCCGCTATGTGGAATCGCTGTCTGCTTATGCGCGTCAGTTCTTATCACAAATGGAAAAACCGGAAGTCGATTCGATTGAAGGCTTGAGTCCCGCAATTGCCATCGAACAAAAATCGACGAGTCATAACCCGCGTTCTACGGTCGGCACAATCACCGAGATTTATGACTATTTACGTCTGCTATATGCACGTGTCGGCACACCGTATTGCCCTGAACATGACTTACCGATGGTGGCTCAAACCGTGTCGGAAATGGTTGATGCAGTTAAGGAGCTAGAAGAAGGTACAGCACTGATGCTGCTCGCACCTGTAGTACGTGACCGTAAAGGTGAATACACCAACCTGTTTGAGCAATTACAAGGTCAAGGTTTTGTCCGTGCCCGTGTCGATGGTGAAGTCATTGATATTGATACCCCACCTGAACTAGATAAAAAGAAAAAGCACACCATTGAAGTCGTCGTTGACCGATTCAAAGTCCGTGATGACTTAGGTAATCGTATTGCCGAAAGTTTTGAAACTGCACTGCGTTTAGGTGGCGATATTGCCATTTTGTCGTGGATGAAAGGTGAAAAAGAAGACCGTGTGTTCTCCGCGAAACACTCTTGTCCTGAATGTGACCGTGCTGTCGGTGAACTTGAGCCACGCCTATTTTCATTCAACAACCCCTTTGGTGCCTGCCCTGTTTGTGATGGCTTAGGAACCCGCAGCCATTTTAGTGCCGAAAAACTCATTCCAAGTCCAGATGTATCAATTAGCCAAGGTGCGATTCGCGGCTGGGATCGTCAGCGTCCGTATTACTACAGCATGATTCAAAAGGTTGCCGATCATTTTGGCTATTCTTTAGAAACGCCGTGGAATGAACTCGATGCCGAGACCAAAAAGAAATTCCTTTATGGTACGGGTAAAGAAAAAGTTGACCTCAGTTATATTGATGAACGTGGTCGCTCACACAAACGTGTGCAAGCGTTTGAAGGTATTTTGCCTCACCTAGAACGTCGTTACCGTGAAACGGAATCGAACTATGTCCGTGAGGATTTGGCGCAGTATTTATCCAATGCTGCCTGTGATGCCTGCGATGGCTCGCGTCTCAATGAAATCTCACGTAATGTAAAAATTTTAGATAAGACCATCGCACAGATCACCAAAATGTCGATCGGCGATGCTGAAAGCTACTATCAAGACCTCAACTTAAGCGGTGCCAAAGGCGAAATCGCTGATAAGATTTTCAAAGAGATTCGTGAACGTCTGCATTTTTTAGTTTCAGTGGGTTTGAACTACTTAAGTTTGTCACGTTCTGCCGAAACCCTATCCGGTGGTGAAGCTCAGCGTATTCGTTTGGCTTCGCAAATTGGCGCGGGCCTGATGGGCGTAATGTACGTGCTGGATGAACCCTCTATTGGTTTGCATCAGCGTGATAATGACCGCCTATTGGAAACCCTAGTACGCTTGCGTGACTTAGGTAATACCGTACTAGTTGTAGAACATGATGAAGATGCGATCCGTGCCGCCGACCATATTATTGATATTGGCCCAGGTGCAGGTGTGCATGGTGGTCATGTGATTGCCGAAGGGACTTATGATGAAATTTTGGCAAATCCAGATTCATTAACTGGTCAATATCTATCAGGAAAGCTCAGTATTGATGTACCGAAAACACGCACACAACCGCCAAAACCTGAAGAACAAATCAAGTTGATGGGTGCTGCGGGTCATAACCTGAAAAGTGTCGATTTGACTATTCCTCTAGGTGTAATGACTTGTGTAACAGGTGTGTCCGGTTCAGGTAAATCAACGCTAATTAACCGTACTTTGTTACCGCTTGCAGCGACTCAATTGAATGGTGCAACCACATTAACGGCTGAGAAATTTGATTCGATTGATGGCTTACAATTCCTCGATAAAGTCGTGGATATTGACCAAAGCCCAATTGGTCGTACACCACGTTCAAACCCTGCAACTTACACCGGTTTGTTCACCCCTATTCGTGAACTGTTTGCGCAAACCCCTGAAGCCAAAGCACGTGGTTATGCGGCGGGTCGTTTCTCATTTAACGTGAAAGGTGGTCGCTGTGAAGCCTGCGAAGGTGACGGCATGATTAAAGTCGCAATGCACTTCTTACCTGATATGTATGTGCCTTGTGATGCCTGCCATGGTAAGCGCTATAACCGTGAAACTTTAGAAGTTGGCTATAAAGGTCGTAACATTTCTGATGTATTAGAAATGACGGTTGAAGATGCAATGCATTTCTTTGACGCTATTCCTGTGATTCACCGTCGTTTGGAAACCTTAAACCAAGTTGGCTTGGGTTATATCCGTTTGGGTCAGTCTGCAACCACGCTTTCTGGTGGTGAAGCGCAGCGCGTGAAATTGGCACGTGAGTTGGCGAAACGCGATACTGGCAAAACCTTGTACGTGCTTGATGAACCGACGACAGGTCTACACTTCCATGATATTGCCAAGTTGCTCGACATCCTGCATGAGCTACGTAATAAGGGCAATACCATTGTGGTGATTGAGCATAACTTGGATGTGATTAAAACTGCCGATTGGGTGATTGATTTAGGCCCTGAAGGTGGTGCTGGCGGCGGTATGATTATTGCCGAAGGTACGCCAGAGCAAGTGGCGAAGAATAAAGTATCGCATACAGCGAAGTTCTTAAAGCCGATGTTGAAGTAATTCAATCCTCCCCAACCCTCCTTTAATAAAGGAGGGAGTATTCCATTATTAATTCAGTGGAGTTCCCCCCCCTCTTTTTCCTTGCGCCATATATGGCTCAGGGTTAGGGGGAGATTTAGTTCTCTAGTCGAGTTATCAGATAATCCATATAATTTTTATAAAATTCAGATTCTTTTCCTTTTTCTTCATAGATTTCAGTGATCATTGTTCTAAAAGAAGCTTTAAAATTTGAGGCAGTAGGCCTTTCGAGTATTTTTTTTACTATATAGCTACTATTAATATCATTAAATCTTTCATCTTGGAGGATTTGAATAAATAACAGTTCTTTCCATTGTTGTTTATTCGCTTTTTCTACGGATAACTCATCCTCACTACTTCCAGCGCCATTAACAAATATTTTAAAAACAGCATCAACTAGAATTGGTAAATGTTCAGAACTCAACTCAAATTTTTCAATATAATCTTCAAAAACGGGTCTAATTTCACCTAATTGATTTATACCTATAAATGATCTTCTATTTCTAATCATTTGTTCATGTATCCACTCACATGTAATACATTCTAATTCGATCGCTTGATCGGAATGCCCAAATAGCTCTAGAAGTTTAATTGCAAAACTTATATTTCCTAAATTTTCTAAGCCTATTACTTTTTTTGTTATTTCAAATAAATCTTTAGGAAAATTTTCATCTGCTTGCAACTTCCAAAATTTCTTAGTTATTGCATGAAAACTTTTTGTATAGCCATTATTTTTTTCGGATATCAATTCAGAACTAGCTAACTCTTTTAATAAACCGAAATCCAGTTCATCTACTTGATCAAACCATTTTTTGAACTCACTAAGCCATACATCAGAATGTATAAAATTGTACGAAATATTCTGTAATGCTTTATATGTTTTAACTTTCCTCTCAGACCAATCTTTTTGATTATCTTCGAGAACCAATTGGATATCTTCCCATTGAAAATCATATTTAACACCAAAATCAGAAATGAAATAACCTTGTAGAATTCTAGTTAGAATAATTAGTTTAGTGGAATCGGCCACCACTTTAGGTAGTTGATCTAGAAACTGGCTATACAATTTTATGACTTTTTGAAAAAATCAAAAATTATGAATCTCTAACTCTTCAGCAAATTTAATCATCAAATTAACTAAATCATCATCTATATCTTTTGTATTTGCACGAATCAAAGGTTCAACAGATGTAATTTTTATGGTTTCATCAATCAACTTTTCTTTATATTCAGCATATTTTTTCTTATTCTCTCCTTCAGCTTTATCTTCATCTAAAATCAAAACGACCTGACAATTTCTTTCTAGTTTAAGCTGATTTGCCAAGCCCATGACATCTTTTATATCAAGCTTGTTTGACATACGTTCAAAGTCATCAAAGCAGATAATCGCATCTTTAACTTGAGCATATAACACGGATTCAAAAATTCGTGCAGAAGAACTAATTCCATATTCGCTGCTCGTTAGCTTAACCTCTCTTAAAGCTGTAAGTCCCTTTTTGATGAATGTAGGTATTTCAAAGTTCTTTGTGGACTCTTGATTAAAGTAATTACTACTCATATTTGTGGATATAGCAGCTTTAAGATCAGATAAATTTTCGGTGGTGTTTCAAAAAGTATGCTGAAAAAAAGCAGGTTGAATTTTGATAAAATAGAGAAATGCAAATAACTCTAGAAATCAAATGTCCAACCTGCCTCAGTGACAGTATAAAGAAAAATGGCATCAA